>JAQTNJ010000109.1 GCA_028713955.1 Syntrophorhabdaceae bacterium | reverse complement strand
CCTGCAGTTCGTTCTGGAGTTGTTTTATCCGGAGGAATGCCTTGATCTTGCTCATCAATACGGCAGCCGATGTTGATTTTTCTATATAGTCGTCCGCACCCTGCTCAAGCCCTTTGATCTTGTGGAAAACCTCTTTCTCGATCGTGAGCAAAATAAATATCGCCGAAGAAAGTTCCGGGTTGCCCTTTACCTTTCGGCAGAACTCAATACCATCTGTTTTCGGCATGTAGTAATCACTGATAATAAGGTCGGGTTTTACTTCGAGAGCCCGCCGCAGACCTTCCTCGCCGTCTGAGGCCTCATATACATCGAAGGTGGGATATTTAGACAGGTATTTCCCGATAGCATTGCGGAATACCGGATCATCATCGACCAGCAGGATCTTGATCTCTTTATGTCCTGTCATTTTTTTCCTGGTTCCAGGGGAGCCTGAGCCTTCTGGTTGGGATCAGGCGTTGCCTGTTTCCGGACTTCCACGAGGATACTGACACGCCGGTTGGCAAAATCGAGGGGTTTGCCCGGGATTTTGAGGTTTCTGTCGGCAAAACCCTTTATCCCGACGACCTGATCTTTCTTAACTCCGTTCTCTTCAAGGATCTTGCGTGCCATATTTGCCCTGTCTGTGCTCAGCTCCCAGTTCGAGTAATTTGGCGTCACATAAGGTCGTGCATCGGTATATCCCTCGATGATGATGCTATTCGGCAGGCGGCCAACATCTTTTGCGACAAGCTTCAGGAGCTGGATAGTTTCCGGCTTTATCCGGGCGCTTCCGATGTCAAAGAAGAGGCCTGTTGAATTCTCCACCAGTTCGATACGGAGCCCGTCTTTCGTTACCTCTATCTGTATCTTGTCTTTAAATTTATTAAATTCAGGAGTTGCGGCTATGGCTTCCTTGATCTTTTTTCCTTCTGCTTTTAATTTCTCTATTTCATTGACGAGATTTGTAGAAGGTACAGGGGCAGCGCTTTGAGCGCCGTCAAGGATGCCGTTTGACCCTTTCCCCTGGCTGAAAGCCCCTGGATCCTTAAAGTAGCCCGCAATGGCGTTCTTTACATTACTGCTCTGACCCACGATCCATAAAACGATGAAGAGAGCCATCATGGCTGTCACGAAATCGGCATAGGCCACCTTCCACGCTCCTCCGTGGTGGCCGCTGTGTCCTTTTTTCTTCTTTATAATGATTCGTACCGGGGTATTGTGATCGTCCATTATTTTTTAACACCTTTTACGAAGGTTTCCATTTCCTGGAATGTTGGCCGGAAATCACTGGGGATAGATCGTCTTGCAAATTCAACGGATACGATAGGGTTAAATCCTTTTGCCAGCGAGATGACCCCTGCCTTGATCGCTTCATAGACCTTTGAGTTTTCTTCTGCGGCAAGGTCAAGGTTTGTGGCAAGAGGCTGGATAAACCCATAGGACAAGAATATCCCCAGAAAGGTTCCCACAAGGGCCACAGCTACTTTATGACCGATCTCTTCCGGGGGGCCGTTAATGGCCTGCATGGTAATTACAATCCCGAGGACAGCGGCAACGATACCGAGTCCAGGCATTGAGTCCCCGATCTTCTGCAGGATCATCCCCGGTTTTGTCCCTTCGTGGTAATGGGTCTCGATATCCATATCCATGAGGGTCTCTATGTCATGGGGTGCGATACCGCCGAGGACGATGAGCCGGAAGGTATCGGTCATGAAAGAGAGGAGGTGATGTTCCTTCAGGATATCAGGATAATTGGCAAATATTTTGCTTTTGTCCGGGTGTTCGATATGTGATTCGAGGGCGATGAGCCCGTCTTTCCTGGTGACCTGGAAGATCTCATACATGAGCTTTAAAAGGTCGAGATATATCCGCTTATTGACCTTACCGCCCTTTAAAGTACCGAGGATAGCCTTGACGATCTTGACAAGGAGGGTTTTCGGGGTTGAAATGATGAGGGCGCCGAGTGCAGCGCCTCCGATAATGAGGAGTTCAACCGGCTGGATCAGGACAGGCATGGGCCCGCCTTCCATTATGAATCCCCCTATCACTGCCCCCAGAACGATAATAGAACCGATTATCACAAACATGTGGCTGTCCAGTACCTTAAGTAAGTGGCTGTAAAGTGCCCCGTTTCCTTTGATTTCCTGCTGGTTTTCATGATACGCATTGGTTACCTGCGATTAATATAATGAAACACCTCCACCGCTTAAGTAGGTTATCGGACAGAGGGGGGAAAGAGTTAAGGGAGAATTTGTGGCGAACAGCGATCAGCACACAACGATCAGCTAACAGCAGAAAACGTGAGGCGTTAGGCGTGAGTGGGACAACAACACCTATTCACAGTTCCCTTCCTTCTGTCATTGCGAGCGTAGCGTGGCAATCTCACGAATAGTCTATATCTATACCTTAATGGGATCGCCACGTCGCTTTGCTCCTCGCGATGACAAAAAGGTAAAACGCCTCACAGTAGTTCTCCCTTTACGCCCACGGATTTGTTGCTGATCGCTGTGTGCTGTATGCTGATCGCTGACAGCTGTATTTATGCCTTTTTGAACAGGGGATCTCTGTAGACGATCTTGCCGTCCATGATGGTAAGGAGGTTCTTTCCTTTCAGTTTCCACCCGCCAAAGGGCGTGTTTTTGCCTTTTGAAAGGAACTGTTCCGTATCGACGGTCCATTCAGCATCGGGGTTGAAGATGATAAGGTCGGCAGCGCTGCCCTGTGCCAGCGTACCGTAGGGTATATTAAGAAACCTTGCAGGGTTGACGGTAAATTTCCCGAGAAGCTCCTTCAGGGTCAGGACCCCCTCATGGACAAGGGCAAGAGACAGGGCAAAGGCCGTCTCCAGACCTGAGATCCCGAAGGTCGCGAGGTTGAATTCCACATCTTTTGAGGTGAACTCATGGGGTGCGTGATCTGTGGCGATGATATCGATAGTATTATTCCGCAGCGCCTCTTTGACGGCATCGACGTCCTTCGGGGAACGAAGCGGCGGGTTGACCTTTGTATTGGTGTCAAAGCCGAGCGTTGCCTCATCGGTGAGGCTGAAATAATGCGGACAGGTATCACAGGTGACCTTCTTGTACTGCCTTTTTGCCGCTGCGATGGCCTCGAGGCTTCCCTGCGCCGAGATGTGGGTAAGATGCACCGGGGCGTTGACGTACCGTGCTACAGCGATATCACGGTGTACAATGACCTCTTCTGCGATTGGAGGGATCGCGTCAAGGCCGCTCTTCACGGACGCAAGGCCTTCGTGAACAAAACCACCGGAAAGGTTATCGTCCTCGCAATGGGATATGACCGGGATCTTAAAAAGCAGCGCGTATTCGAATGCCCTTCTCAAAAGCCCTGCGTTCTTCACGGACTTCCCGTCATCGGAAAGGGCGACAATTCCCGCCTCGTACATCTCGCCGATGTCTGAAAGCTCTTCGCCTTTCAGACCCTTCGAGATAGCGCCGCAGGGAAATACACGGCACATGCCTTCCAGCTTTGCCATCTTTACGATATATTCTGTTACACTCTTGTTATCGTTCACGGGATCGGTGTTTGCCATACAGACCACAGAGGTAAATCCTCCCTTAGCCGCTGCCATCGTCCCTGTCCTGATGGTTTCTTTGTATTCGTAACCGGGTTCCCGCAGGTGGGTATGGACGTCGATAAGCCCCGGCGCGATGATGTGGCCCGTGGCATCAATGACCCTTACGCCGGCGCCCTTTTCGGGGATATTTTTATCTATCTTTTCAACGATATTTCCGCTGAGGAGGATATCGAGTTTTGCGTCGATCTCCCGGCCGGGATCAACAAGCCTCCCTCCCTTGATGAGGGTCTTCATGTTTCCCTCCCTATGAGGAGGTAGAGGATCGCCATCCTCACTGCCAGTCCGTTCTCAACCTGGTCGAGGATGACTGAATAAGGACCATCGGCGACCTCGTCGGCGATCTCTATGCCCCTGTTCATCGGGCCAGGGTGCATGATGATGACATCCTTTTTTGCCTTCTCAATGTGTTCTTTCCGCAATCCATAGAACGTTGCATACTCCTTTACGGAGGGAACGAAAGAGATCCCGCCGCGCTCCTTCTGGATGCGGAGCATCATGATAACGTCGGCGCCCTTCACCGCCCTGTTCATGTCGTATTCCGTCCTTACCCCGAGGCTCTCTATGTCAGGGGGGATCATTGTCGGGGGGCCTGAGCAGAGGATCTCGGCATCGAAGTGGCGAAGTGCAAAGAAGTTCGACCGTGCGACCCTGCTGTGGGCAATATCGCCGATGATAACGACCTTCAGGCCGTCTATATGGCCTTTCTTTTCACGGATAGTGAAGAGGTCAAGAAGCGCCTGTGTGGGATGTTCATGGGCGCCGTCACCGCCGTTGATCACGGAAGAATCGATGATCTTCGCAAGCATATGAGGCGCCCCGGGCATGCTGTGCCTGATAACTATCGCGTCGGGCCTCATCGATTCAAGGTTCCGCGCGGTATCTTTGAGCGTCTCGCCTTTTACGGAGCTGCTTGTGCTGGAGGAGATGTTGATCGTATCAGCGCTCAGCCGTTTTGCCGCGATCTCAAATGACGTCCTTGTCCTGGTGCTCGGTTCGTAAAAGAGGGTAATGACGGTCTTGCCCCGAAGGGTCGGTACCTTCTTGATCTCTCTTTTTGATATGTCTTTGAAGGACTCCGCGGTGTCGAGGATAAGTAAGATCTCCTCCTTTGAAAGTTCTTTGATCCCGAGAAGATCTTTTTTGTCCCAGTTCATCTACGATCTCACAATAACGACTTCATCTTTTCCATCGACCTCGTGGAGCCTTACGAGCACCTCTTCCTCGGGGTTTGCCGTGTAGTGGATGCCTGCATAATCCGGGTGTATAGGGAGTTCCCGTTCACCCCTGTCGACGAGGACGGCAAGCTGGATCTTCTTTGGCCTGCCGAGGTCCATGATGGCATCGATAGCAGCCCTCGTTGTTCTTCCCGTATGCATCACGTCGTCAATAAGGATGATGGTGCCATCGTTCACGTCGAAGGGTATATCGGTTTTTTTAATAACAGGTGTTTTGAGCATATTGATATCGTCCCGGTACATCGTGATATCGAGGACGCCGACAGGAAGTTTTATCCCTTCAATACTCTTGATCTTTTTCTGGAGCCGGTTTGCCAGATAGATGCCTCTTGTCCTGATGCCGATAAGACTCAGTTCCTCGCAGCCGTGGTTCTTTTCGAGGATCTCGTGGGTCATCCTGGTCACGGTCCGTTCAACCGCTTTTTTATCGAGGAGCACCTTGTTTTTCATCAATCGTCCATGTAGATGGCCCGTTCAGGGCAGTTGTCCACGCATGATGTACACTCTATACAATCCTCAGGCCGTGATATGCTGACTGTTCCGTTCTCATAGGTAAATACATCATAGGGACATATATCAATGCATTCCTTACATTCAGTGCAGGTTTCTTTTGAGATATAAGGTCGCACACTTGATACTACTATAATGGGTTTACAAAAAAAAATCAATTTAGAATTATGTACAGGTATTTTTATTTGCCAAAAAATATGCTCTGTGTTAAACATATGAAAACATTTATCAGTAACCCATAAAAATGCACATATTGTTGAGGCTGCCTCGTTTGTTAAAGATTCTTGTGTATGATAAAAGTTCAGTGATTTCAGGTATTTCCTCGTTTCGGGGATTTTCAGGATTTATTACAGCAGGTATTGTCAAATATAGGCGGAAGGCGATTCTTTCTGCCAGAGGTGGTGACGTTTATGAAAAAACAGTCTCTTAGATTAAACAGATATCGGTTGATAATGGGGTGCGCCACGAAATTCTGGATGTTCTTTCTCGTCCTCTGTGTGCTGGCTGTGCCCGGGATAAGCGGCGCCGATGAAGGCGAGGTGTATGAATCGATGTACGGTTCTGCGGCCTCTCTTTACAGTACAGGCTACGGGATCGCCTTTGACAACCTGAAGGAAGGCCAGCGCCTTGAGCCGTACATCGACAAGATCAATAAGATCGCCGGGTTCGCTGCCACCGTAGGCAGCGCGACGAGGAAAGCGGCCTCCGGCGACATGTACGGCGCCGGTGAGGAATCGGTTCTGGCCATCATGGCCGAGGTCGCCGGATGGGAATCGTCCGGACAGGCCTACCTGAAATACCTCGGGCTCTCTACGGCTACCTTTCAACTGGCATTGACGGCCTATTCCATCACAAAGGAATCCTACGCGCAGGTGGAGTCAACGAGGATCGCCCGCGACATAGAATCGCTCTACGGCGCCATTGAAAGCGACCCCACGCTGAAGCCGAAGACGGGCAGGCAGCTCGGGGACAAAAGCGACCCGATCCCGGTCACCAAACAGTCGGTGGAATACGTTTTCCGGAAGGTGGTGTTCGATACAAGCTGGCGTCAACGGCTCAAGGCATATGTATCGGAAGAGCTCGGGAAGGACTTCCCGGAGCCATCTGCCTGGGATAAACTCAGCGCCATCGCTGTCGACGGAGGGAGAGGCTATGACACGGCCGGGCAGGCCGAGGTTGTGAAAAACAGACAGGAGATAGAGACCTGGATCGCCGGCCTCCTGAAGCGGCTGAACGATTACGCCAGGGCAGCCGAGAGCGAAGTGATCATGCGTAAGGCATTCTTTGAGATCGAGAAGGCCTCGAAGAAATTGACCCCCGAGTTCGTGAATTACACTGTAAGCGTTGACGAGGCGGTAAAGAGGCTCCCCGAGATCGATGCATACGCGAAGCAGGTTCCGCAGGCCATTGCCACCGCGAAAAAAAATAAACGGTGGGACGACCTGTATAATATCCGGGACAGGATCGGGTATTTCGTGAGGGTCTACGTGAGGATACTTCCCGATAAAGGTCCGATCGGTCAAAAAAAGCTGGCAACGAAGGCAGCGCTCAAGCAGTCATGGAACGATGTGGCAAAAGCGCTGAAGGATATACCGAGGACCCTTCAGACTGAATTTGCTGCAACAACGACCCAATATCCTTCAACGTTAGCATTTAAAAGCACCCCGGTAAATCTCATCAGTATCGATGAAGTGGATCTGCAGATTCGTCAGGCAAAGACCCTTCAGGAAGCAGAGATACGGGCGCAAGACTTAACACAGGATGCCGCCAGGAAGTGGCAGGCCTTTCAGGAACAATTTGCCAGGGATAACCCGCCCGGTGATGAACACCCGCAATACAAATCTCAGCTTGAGTCATTAAGTCAAACGTCCAGAACGGGGGATACCTGCACCGGCGCATGGGAGGCATACAAACAGACGCTTGCAACGAAGACCAGTGATCAGGCGCGGGCAGGCGCCTTGCAGGCCTATGAAGCCTGTGTACGTGGTTACTGGGCTAGTAAAAGTGAGCAAGGTGCTCAAAAACAAAAACAAATAGACGATCTTATAAAAGCAAAAGGGAACTACAACCAAAAACGACAGCTTTACATGGACAGCGCAGGACAGCAATATAATGCCCTCGTGAAGGCGATCGGCAGACTTAAAGAGGAAAAGCGTGCGCAAGATGCAGATATGGAGAAACTGAAAAAAACCGCCCTCGAAAGGCTGGCGGCGGTCGATCAAAGCGTCCCGACCTTTTATCCCGTGACCCAGGCAAAGAACTACCAGGTTACGGCTGCGGACACGAAGCAGTACCTCAACAGCCTCAGGAGCCAGAAATCGGATGGGTACCTGGGCCTGCCGAAGATGAAGTTTCCCAAGTGGGGAGAAAACGGGCAGGCAATTGCTGATTATATCGAGGGCATAAAGAGAAGGATATCCAACGAGAGCGGCAATTCCTATCAGTTGAACGAGAGCCAAAAGCGTGCCATGGAATATATAGGCAATCTCAAAAAATACCTCATCGAAAAGGACCGGTACACGCAGGAGATCGCGGAGGCAAAAGAGAAGATATACGCCCTGAACCTGCGGTCTGATCCCAGGGCACAGGCGATCACGGGCATTGAAAAAAGGGTTACTGACATGAAGGACGTGGAGAAGCTGGCGCTGGAGGTCGAGACTGAGATGAACAACAAGCTCATCACGGAAAACCAGAAGCAGCTTGCCAGCATACAGGACGACCTGCTCTATCTCGATAGCCTGCTTAAAAAGGTGCAATACTGGAGGGAGGCGATCCAGATGTATTCAACTCCTTTATATAAGTTCGGCGGCTCGGTCAATGCCGCCATGGTGTCCGTAGCGATGGCTACCGAGGGCAGCTCCGGCTCCAACAGGCGTATATTTCTGGCGCCTTCCCCATCAGACCTGAACCTCTTTGACAAGGCGAAGGCGACCGCCGCCGCGGATACGCTGCTGAAGGATATCGAACGTACCGGCATCGCCAAGTGGGACCCCAACGGAGATACGGGGCTTAAGGCAATGCTGGAGAAGAAGGCAGCGGAGATGAGGAATTACTACATAGACACGCCCGATTACGCCATCGTGGGCGGCAACGTTGTCTATGCGTCGAGGATCGCAAAGATGGCGGCCGATGTGAGGGCGATCCCGACAAGCTCCTACGGAAGCTACACATACAAAGAAGGCATCAGGAACCGCACGTTCGACGAGAAACTGGGCGCCGCGCTCCGAAACGGCACCGCCTTTGCGATGGACATAGAGATGAAGACCAATGCCGACGAACAGTCGGTATCGGTAACGCTTGATACGGCAAAAAAGCTGGCGGCGGGCCATAAGAGTGCCGCGATCAAGACGGCATCCACTGATCTGGTAAAGGCGGTCGACGAGCACGTGAAGCGCTACAACGCATATACAGCCCAGGAAGCGAAACAGCGGGCTATAGATTATGCCAAGGCCGAGGCGGAGATGAAGCTTCAGAACGAGTGCCTGGCCAAGGGCGGGGTGTATACGAACGGCAAGTGCACGACCATGCCGTCTGGGCCCGGCCAGGCCGGCCCTCCGGGCCAACCAGGACAGCAGGCGGGAAAAGGTACCGGAGTTGCCCCCACAGGGACAGGCGCCGGGACGCCTCCGACGGGTGCAGGTCCCATGACCGCACAGGGAGGGCCGGGCGCTGCAACTCCTCCGACAGGTGCTGGCCCGATGGTGCCGTCAGCAGGTCAGGGAAAGGGAACGCAGCCGCAGACACCCGGTGGACAGACCCCGCCCGCAACGCCACCTGCGGGTATGACGCAAGCTCCCGCGCAGCCGGCCGGACAACCGCAAGGCACACCTCCGGCAGCGTCACCTTCCGGTGCTTCTCAGGCGGCTTCTCCACCAAGCGGAGCCTCCGGTAAGCCTCAGACGCCTCCTTCAGGTTCTACTGCAGGACAGCCCACACCTCCGGCAGTGCCTCCACAGGGGGCAATGCAGGTTGCTTCGCTCCCGGCCGCAGGCAAGACGGCGCCTGCAGTCGCGGCGCCTCCCCAGTCTTCTCCTCAGCAGGGAGCATCCCCGCAGCCACCTTCTGCCCAGCAGCCGAAGGCCGCTGCCGCCCCTTCCATGCCTTCACAAGCGGCTCCAATGCAGCCGCCGAAACCGGGCATGATGGGTTCCATGCCATCACAGGCAGGCTCTATGCAGCCGCCCAAAACAGGCGCGACCGGCTCCATGCCGCAGCAGTCGGGCATAGGCCCCACGGCCTCCGTACAGAGTAAAAGCAGCCCGCCGAAGGCAGTGGACCTGACCCCAAAAGTGAGAGAGCTCTATAGCCAGCTCAAGCAGGCCTACGAATCGAAGAGCACCTCGGGAGTTACGCGGTGTCTGAGCAGTCAGTGGGGGTCCAGTGATGGGGGGAGCGTTTCCGACCTCCAGAGGAATCTGCAAAAGATATTTACCATGTTCGATGAGGTAAGATTCAATATCCAGAACCTGCAGGTAAATAAAGTGAATGAGACGAAATACAAGGTGAATTATGATGTTACCATTACGAGCAAGATCTATAAGAAAAACCTCAAGCACGAAGAAAAATCGAGCATCAACGAAGAGGTCACGATAGATCAATCGGGTCAGCCGAAGATCTCTAAAACTCTCGGAGGGAAGCTCCTGTCGGTCAAATGATAAATATTTGTTTACATTTTACCTCGTGCTGTACTAATAGAATATATACTCCAGAAAAGGTGAGGAGGTTTTGATGAAATTGTCCGGCAGGATATTGCTGCTCTTTTTTCTTCTCTTAGCTTTCGCCTCTGACGGCCATGCAAAGTGGTGG
>JAQTNJ010000108.1 GCA_028713955.1 Syntrophorhabdaceae bacterium | reverse complement strand
CCATCATCTCTTCCAGCCGTCCTGGCGTGATAAACGGGACACCATGCCTTTTTGCCTCATCGATAATTGCCCTGTCAGAACTGACCACGGCCATACCGGCCTTTTTTGCCCCGATGAACCCTATGATAACATCATCGGCGGTCTCCCCTTCCTTTGAATATATCACATCGATCCCCTTGAAGTTCTCCCTCTGACGTCCAGGTGAAAAAATATTGTATGCGTCAAAGACTACGGTTATCTTTGCGCCCCGACGTTTTTTATATCCGGCCAGCCTCTCGAGCAAAGACCTTCGCAGACCATCGTGATCAACGCCTCCGTGTATCCCGGAGCGCCCCGTTCTGCCTATATAATTGTATCCGTCGATGATGATATGGATCATAATATCAGATCATAGTTCATGACTCACAACTCATAGCAAATGCATTGAATAACCAATTACCAATAACCAGGCTCCAATTAATCACCAATACCCAATATTCAATAACCAAACAAAAACTTTTGTGTATTATACCTCGTTTGGGTATTCGGTCATTGGTCATTGGATATTAATTGGTGATTGATGTTTGGTGATTGGTTATTCAATAAACCTGCTCCCTGCTGATGACTCATTCTCCCTTCGATGCTTCCTGTTTATAATACTCCCTCATCACCTTATCGAGGACCCCGTTAATAAAGATCCTGGAGTCTTCATTCCCGTATTTTTTGCCAAGCTCTATTGCCTCATCAATCGAAACCTTTGGTGGTACATCGGGGATGAAGAACATCTCGTAGATCCCGACCCTCAGGATATTCCTGTCCACATAGGTTATCCTGTCAAGCCTCCAGTTTTCGCAGGCGGCGGTGATCTTTGTATCGATAATATCCTGATACTGTTTTATTCCTGATAATAACCGGCGGGCATAATCCATGATATCCTGCTGATAGGGGAATGACTCACAGTAATTCGTCAGGGCTGATTCAGGGTCATCACGGTTCGTCTCTACCTGATAGAGCATCCGTAATGCTAATTCTCTCGCTTTCCGCCTTCGCACAAGTTGTTTTCCTTCAGAAGATTGACCATCTCTATAACCGAGATTGCAGCATCGTAGCCCTTATTACCGGACTTCGTCCCGGCCCTTTCTATTGCCTGCTCAATATTCTCACTGGTGATAACACCGAAAGCGATAGGTTTTCCGATCTCAAGAGATGCCTGTGCAATACCTTTTGTAACCTCTGAGGCTATATAATGAAAATGGGGTGTAGCGCCTTTGATGACAGTCCCCAGACATATAACCCCGTCAATATCACTTTTCCCGGCAAGGAGCTTTGCTGTAAGCGGTATCTCGAATGCGCCCGGGACTTTATAGATCGCAACCTGTTTCTCGTCGGCGCCGTGTCTTTTCAGTGCATCGAGGGCGCCTTCAAGAAGTCTGTCGGTGATAAAGCTGTTAAACCTGCTTACTACGATTGCAAACCTGAACCCCTTTGCACTGAGTTTTCCTTCACGTATCATATACGCTCCTCATAGATTATTGAGAATATGACCAAGTTTTTTCTGCTTGGTCTTAAGATAAGCTATGTTGTCTTTCGTCGGTTCCATCTCAAGCGGCGTACGTTCAAGGACCTGAAGACCATACCCTTCAAGACCCTTGATCTTCTTGGGGTTGTTCGTGAGCAATCTCATCTTTCTCACCCCGATGTCATTCAAGATCTGTGCGCCGATACCATAATCCCTGAGGTCAGCAGAAAAACCGAGGGCAAGGTTTGCCTCCACAGTATCGTGACCGTGATCCTGAAGATTATAGGCCTTCAACTTATTCAATAATCCGATACCTCTTCCTTCCTGTCTCATGTAAAGAAAAACGCCCTTTTTCTCTTTCTCTATCATCTTCAGCGCCGAGTGAAGCTGCTCACCGCAGTCACACCGCATTGAACCGAGCACATCACCGGTAAAACATTCTGAGTGGACCCTGACGAGGACAACATCATCGGGGGTTATATCTCCTTTCACCAGGGCGAGGTGTGTCTCCTTGTCGATATCGTTCTCGTATCCTATGAGCTTGAATTCACCACCGTAACGCGTAGGGATCCTCGTTTCCGCAACCCTCCGAACGAGTTTTTCATTTTTCATCTTGTACCCGATGAGATCCGCGATACTCACGATCTTGAGCCCGTGACGATCAGCAAAGACCTCAAGGTCAGGGAGCCTTGCCATCGTACCGTCCTCATTCATAACCTCGCAGATAACCCCCGCCGGTTTAAGCCCCGCGAGCCTTGCCATGTCCAACGATGCCTCGGTATGGCCGACCCTCACCAGCACTCCGCCTTTTCTTGCCATAAGCGGGAATATATGGCCGGGCCTTACAATATCATCGGAGGTTGTCGTATCGTCAATGGCGACCTGGATCGTTCTCGCCCTGTCATAGGCGGAGATCCCTGTCGTGACGCCGTGCTTTGCTTCTATGGAAACGGTAAAGGCGGTATTGTAAGGAGAGGTGTTGTTGTCGACCATCAAGGGCAGATCGAGCTCCCGCACCCTTTCTTCCGTTAAAGAGAGGCAGATAAGGCCGCAGGCATACCGTGCCATGAACGTTATCGCTTCAGGGGTAACCTTCTCCGCGGCAATCATTACATCACCTTCGTTTTCCCTGTCCTCATCATCTACGATGATCACCATTTTGCCTTCGCGGATATCACGAAGCACATCTTCGATCTTTGCTATTGCCATTACCTGTCCCCTTTTACGTATCCATGGTCGGAGAGAAAACCCAGGTCTATCCCCTTCCGTTTATTTCTGATCAAAAAGCTTTCCACGTATTTGCCGATAATGTCGGTCTCTATGTTTACTCTGTCCCGCAGGTTCTTTTCGCCTATGGTGGTCCTGGATAGAGTATGTGGAATTATGTTAACTGTAAATATATTATCATGTTGACTGTTGACTGTCAAGCTCATTCCATCGACTGCCACAGAGCCCTTTTGCACGAAATACCTTGTTATATCGGCCGGTACCTCGATACTTAGTTGGGTTGAATCGCCCGCCTTTTTTATATCCGCGATCGTCCCGATAGCGTCGACATGACCGGTCACAAGATGCCCGCCAAACCTCCCCCCGGCCTCCATCGCACGTTCAATATTGACCCGTTGCGATACCTTTGCCTCCTTCAGAGTAGTCCTGTCCAGCGTCTCGAGGGACACGTCTGCGCTGAAGGTCCCCTTCCCTGTCTTTGTGGCTGTCAGGCAGACACCGTTGACAGAAACACTGTCGCCTTCCCTGATATCAAAAGGCGAAAGATTCGTTTTGACGGCAAACTCCCATTTCCCGCTCATCTTGTTTATGCCGGTGATTATTCCGATGTCTTCAATGATTCCTGTGAACATATCCTTCTATGCAGATATCCTCTTTAAATCTTTTGATGGTCGTGACATCGATCCTGTACGCATCCTTCAGAAAATCGATACCTTTACCACCGATGAGATTGAGGGCGTTCTTGCCTCCGATAATGATAGGCGCGTAAAAGAGAACCACCTTATCCAGCAGGTCTTCCTTGAGGAGCGCGCTGTTGACCTCCCCGCCGCCTTCGACAAAGACACTCAGGATCCCTCTTTTATAGAGTTCCTGGCATACGTGCTTCAACGACGTCCGGCCATTCCCGTCGTTCGGGATCCTGATAACCTCGATCCCCATGGATACGAGTTTTGTCTCCCTGTCCGCCCTGGAATCCTCTGAAGTAAAGACCAGCGTCTTATACTTTCCGGATGTCTTCGCAATATCACAGGCAAGGGGTATCCTGAGCTTGGAGTCGAGTATTATCCTTGCGGGATATTTCTTCGGTCGTATGACCTTTGGGACCAGCAATGGATTGTCCGTTATAACTGTGTTGATCCCTACCAGGATGCCGTCCATGACCGACCGTAATCTATCTGCATACTTCCTTGATTCTTCATTCGATATCCATTTTGAATCACAGGTCTTGGTGGCGATCTTTCCGTCAAGGCTCACAGCCGACTTCATGACGAAGAAGGGCCTTTTCTTTTCCATGTAGACCACAAAGGCCTCGTTGAGCCTTCTCGCCTCCTCGTCAAGAACGCCTACCTTCACCTCAATCCCGGCCTTCCGCAAGGCCTCTATTCCCCTGCCGTTCACCTTTGGATTAGGATCAACCATGGAAACAACCACCCGCTTGATACCCGCCTGTATTATCGTGTCCGTACAGGGTGGCGTTTTGCCCTGGTGTACACAGGGTTCCAGGTTTATGTAAAGGGTTGACCCCCGTGCCTCCCCTTGCGCGTCATTGATAGCAACCACTTCAGCATGGGCCTGGCCTGCCTTTTTATGATAACCCCTGCCTACTATCTCTTTCCCTTTTACGAGTACAGCGCCTACCATAGGGTTCGGCGATGTGGAGCCAAATCCTTTTTTTGCAAGAGAAAGTGTCATGCGTATGTACTGTTCGTCTTTCACTCTTCATCCTTTTTAAGGAGCAGATCTTTCAGCTCTTCCATGAATTCATTGATGTCCTTGAACTGTCTGTACACAGACGCGAACCGGACATAGGCTATCTCATCGAGCTTCCTCAGTTCGTCCATGACCATCTCACCGATCTCGGTGGCCTTGATCTCTCGTTCACCCTTTTCCAGCAGGTTATATTCGATCCTTGAAACGATCTTCTCTATATTCGTTATACTGATGGGTCTCTTTTCGCAGGCCTTGTTCAACCCGTTCAGGATCTTGGTCCTGTCGAAGTCCTCCCTCCTGTCATCCTTTTTTATAACAAGCGGCAGACCCTCCTCAAGCCTCTCTGCCGTAGAGAAGCGCTTGCCGCATTTGAGACACTCCCGCCGCCTGCGGATAGTGTCCATCTCTTTGCTCATTCTCGAATCAAGGACCTTGCTCTCAGGGTCATTACAGAAAGGACATTTCATAACGTTAGCTCATAGCAGATCGTATATCGTAATTCGTATATCGTATATCGGGAAAAACCGTTCGCCGCAATGCGTTCGGATCGTTTCTTTGGTTTCTTTGGTTCTCGCTATTCACCATTCACCATTCACTATTCACTGTCTTTATGTATCCGCCTTCCCGGGGTCCTCCTTGAGAACTACCTTCTTCAGGATGATGCCGGATTCTTTAATCAATTGTAAAGAAAGCTCATCAGAATAACCATCGAGATAATATACTGTTCCGATACCTGCGTTGATAACCATCTTTATACAGATAGAACAGGGCAGGTGGGTCGAATAAAGCTGGGCGCCGGCGATACTCACACCGTGATACGCTGCCTGTATGATCGCATTCTGTTCCGCATGGAGACCTCTGCAGAGTTCATGGCGTTCACCGGAGGCAACCTTAAGCTGTTCACGCATACACCCGAGGTCCATGCAGTGACGCAGGCCTGTCGGGGCACCGTTGTATCCTGTGGCAAGGATCCTTTTGTTCTTTACGATAAGGGCCCCCACGCTCCTTCTTGTGCACGTGGACCGTTTCGAAACAATCCTTGCGATCTCCATAAAATAAGAATCCCAGTCAGGGCGGTGGTTTTTCATATGTTAAAGATGCGGGAATAAAAAGGAAACCCGGCGCAAAGCGTCCTGACCTTTTCCTTTGTGTCTTTTCGAAGCGACCGATCTTCCATGTGCTGCAGGACCGTATCCATGAACTCACAGATGATCTCCATCTCCCGTTCCTTCATTCCCCGCGTAGTAACTGCAGGAGTACCGATCCGGATACCGCTGGTTACATTGGGGCCTTTCGCGTCAAAAGGGATGAGGTTCTTGTTAATCATGATACCGCTTTCTTCCAGAGCCTCCTGGGCCTCTTTACCGGTCACACCCTTGTTCACAAGGTCGACGAGAAAAAGGTGGTTATCTGTTCCCCCGGAGACAATCCTGTATCCCCGGTTCTTCATGCTATCCGAAAGATGCCGGGCATTGGCTATAATCTGCCTCTGGTATCCCCTGAATTCTTCGCTCATTGCCTTCTTCAGGGCAACTGCCTTTGCCGCGATAACGTGCATAAGCGGCCCGCCCTGGATCCCGGGGAAGACCGCGGAATCAATGGCCCTGGCAAACTCCTTTGCGCAGAGTATCAAGCCCCCGCGAGGGCCGCGGAGGGTTTTGTGTGTCGTTGTAGTAATAAAATGGGCATACTCAACAGGGTTCGGATGACAGTCTGCGGCGATGAGGCCGGCAATATGGGCGATATCGACCATGAGATATGCCCCCACCTCATCGGCAATCTCCCTGAACTTCTTGAAATCGATCAATCTCGAATAAGCGCTCGCCCCTGCTATTATCAGCTTTGGCCGTTCTTTACGGGCAATATCCCTGATCTCATCATAATCGAGCATTTCGTCTTTGGCAGAAACACTGTATGAGACCGCATTGTAGTATTTTCCGGAAAAACTCGCAGTGGCGCCGTGCGTAAGATGACCACCGTGGGCAATATTCATTCCAAGGATTGTATCTCCGTAGTTAAGAACAGCATAAAATACAGCCATATTGGCAGCAGAACCTGAGTGGGGCTGAACGTTCGCATGTTCAGCCTTGAACAGCGTCTTTGCCCGTTCGATCGCTATGCTCTCTATATCGTCGAGATACCTGCAGCCGCTGTAATACCTTTTTGAAGGATAGCCTTCGGCGTACTTATTCGTCAGAACACACCCCTGCATGGCAAGGATGTCTTCATCGACATAATTCTCGGAGGCTATGAGCACAAGGCTGTACTCCTCCCGCTCAAGCTCATGTCTTACGAGTTCGTAGATCTCCTTGTCGTTACCGTCTAACTTCATCATAGGCTCAGATGACCTTTCTCCCAGTCGGAGATCTTGTCGATCCTTTTCTGGTGACGCCCGCCTTCAAAAGGTGTATCGAGCCATGCCCGGACGATCTCCTCCGCGAGACCTTTTCCCGTAATCCTTCCTCCGAGTACGAGGATGTTGGCATCGAGATGCTTCCTGCTTTGTATGGCAGTGTAAAGGTCAAACACCAGGGCTGCCCGTATCCCTTTCACCTTGTTCGCCGTTATGCTCATCCCTATGCCTGTGCCGCAGATGAGGATGCCTTTTTCCACCTTTCCTTCGGAGACAAGCCTTGCGACCTCTATGCCGAAATCAGGGTAATCAACGGAGTTTTCCGTATTGGTCCCGGCATCAACAACAGTATCGTTCCGATCCTCCAGTACCTTTTTAACAACCTCTTTTAACGCATAGCCGGCATGATCAGAACCTATTGCCACCTTCAATCCTTAAACCTCCTGAATATCAATGTCGAATTCGTGCCTCCGAACCCGAACGAATTTGAGAGTCCGATATCGATAGTATGGCTCCGGGCTGAATTGGGAACATAATCAAGGTCACAATCCGGATCAGGTGTCTCGTAATTGATCGTCGGCGGACAGATATTATCGCGCATGCTCAAGAGTATAAAGATCGCCTCAACTGCTCCTGCTGCACCCAGGAGATGCCCTATCATCGATTTTGTAGAACTCACCGGTATTGTATATGCCTTTTCTTTAAAGACCTCTTTGATGGCGATTGTTTCTATCTGATCATTGAGGCCCGTTGATGTACCGTGGGCATTGATATAGTTTATCTCTTCAGGCGACACGGCGGCATCTCTCATGGCCATCCTCATACAGCGGATGAAGCCGTCGCCGTCAGGACACGGTGCCGTGATATGGTATGCATCACCGTTATAACCATACCCGACAACCTCTGCATAGATCTTTGCGCCCCTCTTTTTCGCGTGTTCCAGTTCTTCCATGACAATAATACCCGAACCTTCCGCAACGACAAAACCATCCCTGTCCTTATCAAAAGGGCGGGATGCCTTCGTGGGCGCGTCGTTTCTCGTAGAAAGCGCTTTCATGGCATTAAAGCCGCCTACAGTGAGAGGGGTCAGATTCGCTTCTGTTCCTCCTGCCACCATCACATCGGCGTCACCATACTGGATGATCCTCAGGGAGTCACCGATGGAGTGCGCACCGGTCGCACAGGCCGTAACGATGCAAAGATTGGGACCCTTGATGCCGAACTGGATCGCTATATGACCCGGCGCCTCATTTGCGATCAGCATGGGTATAAAAAACGGCGATATCCTTCCAGGTCCTCTTTCGAGAAGAATGCTGTGGTACTTTTCCAGTGTCGGCAGGCCGCCAAGTCCTGTGCCGACAATAACACCGACCCTTTCCGCGTCTTCCTTGCCCATATCAAGGCCGGAATCTTCCATGGCGATCTTCGCGGCGGTGAGGGCGTACTGAATAAAAAGATCTATCCTTTTGAGCTCCTTCGGTGGGATATAATCCTCAGGTTTATACTCCTTCACCTCAGCAGCAAATTTTGTTTCGTGTTGTGTGGTGTCAAACCGCGTAATCGGTCCTATCCCTGATTCGCCGCGTAGGATGCGCTGCCACACATTTTCAATACCCACACCGAGAGGGGTGACAAGTCCCACTCCCGTGACAACTACCCTGCGTTTCAATGTATCACCTCTCTATTTTTTCTCAGTCATGTGTTCTTCAATGTACCGTATCGCATCCCCCACGGTCTCGATCTTCTCTGCGTCTTCGTCGGGGATCTCAATACCATATTCATCTTCAAGGGCCATAATAAGTTCTACGATATCGAGTGAATCTGCCCCAAGGTCATCGATAAACTTCGCCTCAGGCATTACCTCAGATTCGCTAACCCCAAGCTGGTCCACGATCATCTTTTTTACCTTTTCAGTGACTGTCATTAAACCACCTCCTGATTTTATTAAAAGATTGCCATCAGCCTTCAGCGGTCAGCACCAGGATGCTGAACACTTCATGCTTATTACGCTATGCTCACCGTTTACATATACAAACCGCCGTTAACGTTTATCACCTCCCCTGTTATATATGTTCCGTACCCCGAAATAAGGAAGTACACCAGATATGCAATATCGACAGGCTCTCCGAACCTCTTCAGGGGGATCGCCTTTAACATCCCTTCTTTTGTCTTATCATCCAGCGCATCGGTCATCCTGGTCCTTACAAAACCAGGGGCAACGGCGTTCACCCGTATTCCCCGCTCGCCATACTCTTTGGCGACACTTTTTGTGAAACCAATGATGCCTGCCTTGCTGGCCGCGTAATTTGCCTGTCCGGCGTTGCCCATGACCCCTGCTATGGATGAAATATTGACGATACTTCCGCCGGTCTTCAGCATGTGTCTGATCACTGCCTTCGTACAACTGAATACACTTTTCAGATTGACCCGGATTACCCTGTCCCAGTCTTCTTCTTTCATCCTCAGCAACAACTTGTCGGATGTTATCCCCGCGTTATTGACCAGATTGTTGACCTTCCCCATCTCCTTCACCACACCATCAACGGCCTCGCCGACGGCCTGGAGATCAGCAACATCCACCTGGTAGAACAGGCATCTCCGTCCTTTATTCCTGATGATGCCGGCAACTTCATCGCCATCGATAATATCGAATATCGCTATGTCGCCGCCCTTATCGGCCAGAAATTCAGCTATGGCCCGGCCAATGCCCTGGGAGCCGCCTGTCACTATGGTAACAGTATCATTCATAGTAAACAAATCCTTTGTTTATAATATACCTTTCACTGCCTCTATATCTTCCAAAGATTCCACATTGTAACAGGGCACATTCGGCTCTATTCTCCTGATAAGGTTCGTAAGGACCTTCTGGGGACCTACCTCAAGAAAGATCTCTACTCCCTCTGCGATCATTCTCCTGACAGACACCTCCCACAAAACCGGTGAGAACATCTGACGGTATAACCTGTCAATAACGATACCCCCGTCATCCCCGGGCGTCCCGTCGACGTTAAATACAACAGGCGTGTTCATGGCGCCCTGATTAATCTTTGTGAGTTCCTCTTTCAGTTTCTCCGCCGCGTCCCTCATGAGCGGACTATGGAAAGGACCGGAGACATTGAGAAAAATCGCCTTCTTGTACCCTGTCCCCTTCAACCTCTCGACGCCTTCCTTCAGGGCCTCCATGTTGCCGGAAAGGACCACCTGCTCTGCGGAGTTCAGGTTCGCCGGAACAGCGACATAATCATCATGGGATATCTCCTGGAGGACAGGTCCTATCTTTGCCATATCTGCGCCGATGAGGGCGACCATCCCTCCCTTCCCTTTCGGACATGCCTCTTCCAT
>JAQTNJ010000107.1 GCA_028713955.1 Syntrophorhabdaceae bacterium | reverse complement strand
GTCATTGAAGTGAATCTGGAACCCACGCCGATTACTCAAGCAGCGGACGTTTCCTTATTCGGGAAGTCAGGCGACATCCTGCCGGCGATCGTAGAAGGGTTACAGACAGCATAAGCCTCCTCATAAACAAACAATAATTCCCGCTGAGCGGTACCGGTAAGCCTTTTCATTCGCTCCCTACGGTGCTGTCTTAATTAACATGAGACCCTGACCAATCGCGGCTTGACCACGGCTACTAATCAATGCGGCAAGTACTACAGCTTTTTGGATGCAGAATCCTTCTTTTTTTTGCCAGCGTCACACTTGCACGAAAATGATTCGCACAGAACGAGGAGTGTAAGGGTTATGTTTTATATTGTCACGAACAAATATGAAGAGTTTTTTTGTTTTTTCGATATCTTCAGATAGACCTTTAATCAATTCATCGGCCTTTTCCGTTACCTCGGGATGACCGCAATCAATAAATGGTGTTGGCAACAGATAAGAGTCCATGAAATCCTTCCTCCGCCTCAAGGTATCATGAAGATTTGTTTATGTAAATCTGGGCATGCGTGGCCCTTACTCAATCCCATACATATAAAAGTCTTCATAAAAAGCCAACTCCTGCCGGGCAACGCTCTTGATTACCAATGTAAAAGAATGGGATCCATTTCATTTTGCCTCAGAAAATGACTTCCCCGAAAATTTTGGGGGTCACATTCACAGCGCTTTTTTCTGATGCATCTTGTACCGATACAGCGCTCCGATAAATTTATCAAGGCGCTCATTGCCTATCCAGCACCTCGTGGATCTTCTGTGTTCCGTCCTTGCACGTAACGGTAAAAACCCTCAGTTTCCGTTTCCCGGCCATGGCCATGATTGAAAAAGGAGAGATCAAAATTTGCTACTTTTCCATATATTTATTGTAAGTAAATTAATTTCTTGACAATAAATATGCTTGATGGTAAATAAATTTATCATTAAGCAATTTTAGGAGAACCTTCTGTTATGGTGATTAAACCCTCAAAAAGCGCCGCGGAAAATAAGGACGATCTGGCCAGGAGAATTGGGCTCAAACTGAAAGAGCTTCGAAAATCGATGGGTATGACGATGAAACGATTAGTAGAGGAGACGGGGCTTTCAGCCCCCCCCTCATCTCCGGGGCAGATCAGTCCGGAGAGACTCACTAAAAGATATTCCCGAGATGAGAGACGTAGGAATAGCGACGAAGGATGGGAAAAGATATGAGATGATCTCCCTTGAGTAGGTGGGAGAAATATTGGTTAGCGGGAGGAAAAGAAAAGAGATGAAAGGAGCAGAAAAGATCGTCCAGGTGATTCTTGATGCAGAAATCGATCATGTCTTCGGACTGCCCGGAGGTGGTTCTTATCATCTCTATAATGCCCTGTATGACTATCGGGATCGGATACGGGTTATTTTGACTCGAGATGAGCAGATGGCATCGGTGATGGCAGATATGTATGGCCGCTTGACCGGAAAACCCGGTGTCGTCATTGCCCAGGGGATTTACGCGGGGTCCCTGGGCCTCTTTGGAATCATGGGGGGATTTTTTGCGTCGAGCCCGATGGTTGTGCTCACGGACTTCAGCGAGAGAGGTTTTTTCACGCAAATGGGGCCAGCTCAGGGAGGAAGTGGAGACTACGGTTCAGTTAATCTATTCAATATTCTGGGTGCTGCGACGAAATATGTCACGGCGGCTGTAACACCCAATGAAGGAGTAATTGGTGTCCAGCAGGCTATCAAGCATGCCTCAGCAGGACGACCTGGGCCTGCAGCGGTTATTTTTCGGCAATCCGCATTGATCAATGAGGTCGATGAGAAAGGAGTTCCTCCCCTTCACGCTACCAGACGATTGTTGGGCCTTTCCCGGGTACATGCAGACCCAACCTCAATAGAAGAGGCCTGCCGCATGCTGCGCAGGGCGAAGAGACCACTCATCATTGCAGGGAACGGGGTTCACGTTTCAAGGGCTTATGATGAGTTGCTGAAGGTGGCAGAAGCGCTCAATGCTCCCGTGGCAACCACTTCTCTCGGAAAGAGTACCATTCCGGAGACGCACCGCCTGAGTCTGGGGATGATGGGTACATATGGTAAAGATCAAGCGAATGAGGCAATCTCCAAGGCAGATATGATCCTTGTAGCTGCCTCTCGCCTTTCCCCAACCAATACCTGCTACATGAGTTCCCGTTTGATCCAACCGGAGAAGCAGACGATCATCCACCTTGACATCGATCCCCGAAACATGGGTTGGAATTATCCTGTGGATCTGCGTCTGGTGGGAGATGCCAAAGTTGTCTTAGGACAGTTGCTCTCTGTCCTTTCCCGGATACCGGCAGAGGGGAGATCAGAGGATTGGCCGCCAGCAGGGAGTTGGCCGGACCTCCCCATGGAGGCTGCTCAGGGATGGGACAATGAACCCATCCATCCTCGGCGACTCGTCTTCGAAATTGGTCAAGCCCTTCCTCCTGAAGCATTGGTCACTGTCGATGCTGGGAATAACCGTCTGTGGATGTGTCATGATTTTCGGACACGAACGCCTCAAAGCTTTTATAGCCCTGGCGGGTTGGCAGGCATGGGATGGTCTCTTCCTGCTGCCGTTGCGTCAAAGATGCTTTTGCCGGAGCGACCGGTTGTGGCAATATCCGGTGACGGTGGAATGGCGATTAGCATGAATACCCTGCTCACGGCAAATCAATATCACGTGCCGGTGGTCATTGTGGTTTTTAACGATTCGGCCTTGGGCATGGTTCATGATGCTCAGGAGGATCATCCTTTTGCGACCGAATTCTCAGCTACGGACTTCGCGGCCATTGCGAAAGCCACGGGCGCCTGGAGCCGGCGCGTGACTAAACCTGGCGAGGTAGGGCCAGCCCTCCGAGAGGCGTTGGCATCGAAGAGACCGGCACTTCTCGATGTGGTGATCGACAGGAAAGTGAATAATTCTTTGATTGTGTCTTCATTTAATGTGAGGACGGCGGCCGTATGAGAAGCAACACCGATTTCGGCGAAAGGAGAGATCAAAATTTGCTACTTTTCCATATATTTATTGTAAGTAAATTAATTTCTTGACAATAAATATGCTTGATGGTAAATAAATTTATCATTAAGCAATTTTAGGAGAACCTTCTGTTATGGTGATTAAACCCTCAAAAAGCGCCGCGGAAAATAAGGACGATCTGGCCAAGAGAATTGGGCTCAAACTGAAAGAGCTTCGAAAATCGATGGGTATGACGATGAAACGATTAGTAGAGGAGACGGGGCTTTCAGCCCCCCTCATTTCCAGGATAGAGAATGGGCTGGTTATGCCTTCAGTTCCTACTTTAGAAATGCTCTCCAATGTCCTTAAAATAGACATCGGATACTTTTTCCAAAAGAACGAAAACCAGGAATATGTTGTCTCGCGCAAAGGGCTCCGGAGTATGAAAGTCTCAAAGAGGGGATATAGAGCCGAACTGCTTGCGGAAGGGATGGAGGAGTGTTTCATGGAACCGGTCATTATGACTTTGAAAGAGAAGGATAAGGAGGAAGAAGTCCCGCTGGCTACCCACGAAGGACAAGAATTTATCTATGTCCTGGAGGGTAAAGTCGAGCTTACCATGGGAATCAAGAAGTACTCCCTGACCGAAGGGGATGCCGCTTATTTGAAAGGAAGCACTCCACACAAAGGAGTCAGTTTAAGTAAGAAGCCGGCAAAAACATTGAATGTCCATCTTATACCCGGAAGACGGACCGAAACATTCCAGACCAAAGATTAAATCAAGGAGTCCAATCATTTAGGGTTAAATAGAGATATTGAGAAAGGTCGATTTGAGAAGGCAAGGAATCAAGGAATATTGATGCCAAGGAGGTACAAAGATGGTTTCAAAGGCAAAGTTTAGTTTTCTCTGGTTAATGGTAGGGATCATGCTTCTATCCGGATATGAAATGGGATTTTCTGCTGAGGGAAGAGTCCTCAAACTTGCTTTTGTGGCTCCCCAGCCGGTTTGGGGGCCGATAGCAGATCATTATTCCCAAGAAGTGGCTAAATTCGTTCCAAAACTCAAAATCAATAATTTCGGCAGCGGTCAATTGGGCAGTTTGGCCAAGAACCTTGCTGAAATAAAAATGGGAAAGATAGATATGATACTTTGCGGCGGCGCCGTGCCCTCCATGGCCAAGGGAGGGGAACATCTGAATGTTTTGTACGCCCCGTATGTCTTTAACTCCGATAGCCACATGCGGAAGTACTTCCAGTCGGAATTGTTTAAGTCAATGATTGCCCCGGTCGAAAGAGAAGGCGGTTTTAAATTTCTGGGTTACGTTGCCGACAGATCTCCTCGACTTGTCAGCACAAGCACCCGTAAGGTAACAAAACCTGAAGATATGAAAGGCCTCAAGCTCAGGGTCCCTGAACTCAAGCCTATCCACATCGTCATAAAGGCCTGGGGGGCCACGCCAATTCCCCTTTCGGCCAGTGAACTTTACATGGCCCTGAAGCAGGGTGTGGTCGATGGGCAGGATAATGGGTTCGATGCCCTTTATATGGCGAAATATTATGAAGTCCAAAAATATGTTACCCCAATTGATTACATCCGCCAGGGCCTTATCATACTTATCTCCAGGGCAACCTGGGATAAATTAAGTCTTGAGGAGCAGAAAGCGCTCCTGGATGCCATAGAGCCTACCTACAAATGGGGTAAGGAAGAGAATGAAAAGATTTTGGAGAAATCGATAAAAGGCGTGCAAGAAAAAGGCATGATCGTTCTAAAACCCGATTTGGAAGCCTTTAAGGCTACTGCTGCCAAAGCCATCAATAATGAACTGGATGGGAAACTCTGGCCAGCAGGTCTTTATAATAAGATCCGGGCCATGGAATAACGAGTAATCAGTGTCCGAACAGGATCATGCGGTCGGGGCCTAACTCAGGACTTTTTATGGAGAAGATATCCTCGATGATTATACGCCTTTTAGAAAGATTGATCGGTCTTCTCTTCATCGCGATAGCCGGAATTACCATGGGTCAGGTCTTCTGCCGTTATGTTTTCCGGTTCTCTTTGACCTGGTCTCATGAATTGGTGGTCCTGCTTTTCATCTGGACGGTCTGGCTATGCATTCCTGTCGGTCTTGATCGCCAGAGTCATTTATGTATGGATTTCGTAAAGAACAGGGTCTCTCCATCGATGCAGCCCTGGTTTACACGGCTTTATTTGACTCTCTCCCTTTTTTTTATGGTTCTTATATTTTTTCTGACTTTTCCGGTATTGAAAGCTTTCGAGGGGATTTTCCTGGCAACCATTTCCCTTCCAGTACAGGTTCATTATTATGCCAACATCGTTGGCAGTGGTCTATCCATCTTCTTGCTCATATCCCGGTTTTTCAGGCCTGTCAAACAAAGGTGAACATGTGGGGCTGCTTCAATTAATCGTTTTAATTGGTGCGTTTCTTTTTTTCGCCGTCCTGGGACTCCCGATTTTTATCAGCATGGGACTGAGTTCAGCGGTCTATTGCACCATATTCTGGAATAGCTCATCGTTTACAACCATTCCCCTGGAGATCATCAACTTCTTGAACAATTTTGCATTTCTAGCAATCCCCTTTTATTTTCTGGCTGGAGACCTGATGAATGCCGGAGGAATCACGCGCCGTCTGGTAGACTTCTCTACAGCTATCATTGGCCACATTCGAGGGGGTCTTAGTCACGTTAATATTATTGCCTCCATGGTGTTTAGCGGTGTATCAGGGTCGGCAGTCGCAGATACCTCTGCCATAGGCAGCGTCCTCATTCCCGCCATGATAAAGGAAGGGTATACAGCCTCCTATGCGGCGGCTGTCACTGCAACGAGTAGTACTATAGGACCTGTGATCCCACCGTCAATCCCTTTGGTTATGTATGCGTTGCTAACCGAGGAATCTGTCGGCAAGCTGTTTCTGGGTGGGGCCATTCCGGGAACATTGATGGGGCTGTATCTACTCGCAACCTCATATTTAATCAGTAAAAGAAGAAATTATCCGTCTCACCCAAGAGTTCCATTAAAACAAATGGCGAAAGCTTTCATTGACGCCGGCCTCGCTTTGATGATGCCCATAATCATTATTGGAGGAATTGTAAGCGGTATGGTAACTCCTACAGAGGCGGGAGCCTTAGCCGTAGCCTATGCCCTGGTCCTGAGCCTATTTTTTTACCGGGAAATAAACATTAAAGATATACCCCGCCTGTTCGCAAAATCGATGTTAAGTTCAGCTAATGTGATGGCTATTATTGCCAGCGCCGGAATCTTCAGTTATCTGGTGGCTGAAATGAGAGCTGGTGAAGTTATCCTCCAGCTGTTTACCTCTTTCAGCCAATCCAGATGGGTCATTTTATGTATTATTAACATCTTTTTCCTTCTCTGGGGGTTTGTGTTAGATCCCATGACGGCCATGGTGGTAATTGTTCCCATGTTGATGCCTCTTATTAGGGCGGTAGGGATTGATCCTGTACATTTCGGGGTTATTGTAACCGTCAACCTGATGATCGCTTTGGTCACCCCTCCGGTCGGTTATTTATTGTATTTGTCCGCAACCATTTCCGGGGCTAGATTTGAGGATGTTGTCAAAGAATCCTATCCATTTCTTATTGCCCTGCTTGTTACGCTGATTTGCGTTACTTTCATTCCGGACCTTACCCTGTGGCTTCCTCAAATATTAATGGGTAAATAGGAGTGAAGAAAGGAGAATATGGAACTCTATAATAAAGTCGCTTTGGTAACGGGTGCCGGGTCGGGAATTGGGCAAACCGTTGCGAAAATTTTGGCCCGCGAAGGTGCCCGAGTAGGATTGGCAGATGTAAACATCAAGGGAATCCGAGAAACGCTGAGTGCAATCGAGGAGGATGGAGGCAAGGTCTTTGAACTTCCGGGCGATGTCTCTATTAAGAGTAATGTGCGTGAGATGGTCCATCGATTGGTTAACCATTTTGGCCCGGTTGATATCCTTGTGAATAATGCCGGGATCGAAGGATCCGCTTCGCTTGTGCATGAGATCGAAGAAGAAATATGGGATCGGGTTATGAGTGTAAACCTGAAAGCCTCCTTTCTGATGTGTCAGGCGGTTATTCCGTTCATGATGGAGCGACGGTATGGGAAGATTGTCAATGTTGCCTCGCTTGCAGCGCGGCGTATCAGTTACCTTGGAGGAGCTGATTACACCGCCTCCAAATACGGACTGTTAGGATTTAGTATGCACCTTGCCTATGAGTTGGCGAGGTATAACATAAACGTCAACGTCCTCTGCCCCGGAGCAACGCTAACCAAGATGACTGAATCTAAACTCACGAAAGAAAAAGAAGAAGAGATTATCCGCCAAATCCCGTTGGGCAGATGGTGCTCCCCCATGGATCAAGCAGAGGCGGTCCTTTTCCTCGTTAGTGAACGCGCGGCCATGATCACAGGGATGGTGATGGATGTAAACGGAGGCAACCTGTTAGGGTTTGGGGACTATCCGGAGAACATGGCCCGACGTGAAGAACGTAGCGCTCGGAAGAGATAGGAAACACAATCCAAGCAGTCAAGATGGGAAAGGTCACAACGGAGACAGAAGATCCACCGATTGACCAAACAATTATCTTGATTAAAGAAAATAGGATACTTAAAACTGATAAGATATTGTTTTCTGACGGTCGGAGCTGAGAGCTTTAAGCCCTTTGTTCCACGCTCTTTGCTCCGTGCTGAATTTTACGGCGGGCATTTTGCGCAGATGGACCTGAACTGCATGGTGCTCAGGTAACGGTCTCCCCTGTCGGGGAGTATGACGACGATCGTCCCGTGATCTATCTTCCGCGCTATCCGTAAAGCCACTGCAACGGCGGCGCCGCTTGATGTTCCGACGAAGATCCCCTCTTTCTGGGCAAGGAACCGGGTTGCCTCAAAGGCCTCACCGTCTTCGACCATCTCTTTCTGATCCAGTATTGCGGGGTTGTATATGTGGGGGACTATCGATTCGGTCATATTTTTTAATCCCTGGATAGTGTGACCCATGACCGGTTCAACACCGACGATCTTCACAGCCGGTTTTTTCTCCTTCAGGTATTTTGCAGTGCCCATAAGCGTTCCCGTTGTACCCATACCGGCAACAAAAAAATCGATGCCCCCGTTGGTCTGGGCATATATCTCTGGTCCCGTTGTTTCGTAGTGGGCAAGGACATTATCTTCGTTATCGTACTGGTTCGGCATGTAATATTTGTTCGGAAACTCTTCCATGAGCTGATGCGCCCTTTTAATGGCGCCGTCGATATTCTCTTTTGCAGGCGTAAGAAAGACGCTTGAGCCGAGTCCTTCAAGGATAAGCCTTCTTTCCGTACTGACGCATTCCGGCATGCAGAGGTCAACGTGATACCCTTTCGCAGCCCCGATCATGGCAATGGCGATCCCGGTATTGCCGGACGTAGGTTCAAGGATGGTCTTGTCTTTTGTAAGCTCTCCCCGCTCTTCCGCCTTTGTGATCATATAGAGGGCGGGACGGTCTTTGATGGAGCCCCCGGGGTTGCACCCTTCAAGCTTGCAGAGGACCTTCACGCCGGGGGGTGTATCGATATTCATTAATTCTACAAGCGGTGTATTGCCGATGGCCGACAGTATGTTCATATATAATCTCTCCTGGTTGCGCGTAATGTTCTTGTTCCTCAAAAAGATTAGCAGAATCCAAGCGCTTTCACAAGAGAAAGACGATAAAGCGACTTGACAAAAGGGTGTTCCGAAACTAAAAAGGTAGAAGGAACCAGGTGAAAGGTGAAAGGTGAGAAACCAAAGAGACAATTCTTTAAGAAGTTTATCTCTATGCTCTCAGCTCTCCGCTCTCTGCTGCCTTTGTCTCACGACGGTTTGCTACGGGATATCCCGATACCATGCTCTACGTGATGTATCCGGGATAAAAGAAAGGAGGTTTGCCATGAAAGACGTGCATGAAGTGTTTACACGATTCAGAGAAGAGTTTCCCCGCATCTATGAAGGTCACGAAGCGCTGGGCAAAGAGATACACGTACAGGGAGGGCCATTGTCCGAGAAGGTTCGCTGGCTGATAAAGATTGCCGTTTCAGGCGCCAGCGGCCACAAAATATCCCTTGAGACTCACATCGCAAGGGGTAAGGAGGCAGGGTTAACGGATGAGGAGATAAAACATGCGCTGCTCCTGCTGCTCCCCACAGTAGGTTTCCCGGCTTTTATGGAGGCCTATTCGGTTTACAACACCATGAAGGCGGGGAAGAAGTAACGGATTTGATGCTCGTTACTCGTTACTTGATACTGACAGTTTTTTAGCTATCAGCTATCAGCGATCAGCTCATGGCAAACTCGATAGTCGATGATCGATAATCGACGTTGACGGCTGTGTGCCTGGATCAGCATAGCGCAAAGCGCATGGCGCATAGCAAACCCTGTGTCATCGCGAGGAGTGAAGCGACGTGGCGATCCTGTTAGTGAGATTGCCGCGCTCCGCTCGCAATGACGCATTTACCTTTCATTGGGTTCATCCAATTACGAATTACGATTCACGAATTACGAGAGCCTTTCACCATTCACTTAGTATTTAAAGACTCCTTTTTCGTATATGATGACCTTCTTGCCTGATGTAAGACAGGCAGTTACCGTCTTATCCTCTGTATTGACGAGATCCCAGTGGAGCGCGGAATCGTTGAACCCGAGTTTCTTCTTTAATGCCCCGGTCATTGCAGCAGGATTGCCACCGTATGTATCGGTGTATGAGGCGCCAAGGGCGATGTGGCAGTTCCCGTATTGTCCGCCGAAGTTCTCATCAAAGAGCGTATCCGCCATGAACCTGTCAATCCGTGAAAAACGCCTGTCCGTAAGGGAAAATTCACCGACCCTGCAGGCCCCTTTATCCATGGAAAGCTGCTTCCGCGCAAAGTCCTCTCCTTTCCCGGCTTCCATTGTGGCGACAGAACCTTTCTGAAAATCAATACGTATCTTTTCAACGTAATTTCCGCTCCGGAAGGACGGGAGGTTCGCATAATAGACGCCTTCGGTGCCGTGCCAGTCAGGCGAGAGAAAGACCTCGAAGCTTGGAATATTGTGGCCTGAGACGCCCTTCCATTGCCTTTTTTCTCCCGGGGTGATCTTTAAATCAACATGCTCCGACTCGATGCGGAAATATTTTACCTTCAGGCTGT
>JAQTNJ010000106.1 GCA_028713955.1 Syntrophorhabdaceae bacterium | reverse complement strand
GAAGACCTGCCGCAGACCATGATGGAAAATCACCTCGATAATACTCAAAATGAGAAAATTCCATTACAGGGCGAAGCCCTTGATCTCAGGAAGGTTGAAAGAGAACACATCAGGCGGGTACTGAAGTTCGCGCGAGGGAATAAAAGTAAGGCCGCCCGGCTTCTGGGCATAAGCCGGAAAAAGCTTTATCAGAGGATGGAGGGTGATGGTTAGGCCCTCGGGAACACACGCGTGTATTTTCAACACAGTTGTTTCTTTTATCCACCGCTAAAGGCAGTCGACAGCAGATAGCTATCAGCCGTCAGCACACAGCAGTCAGCCGAAACAAAAAAGCTTTTAGGCTGATAGTTGAAAGCTGACCGCTGATAGCTGAATACGATATACGATATACGGCATACGCATATGGCATGACAATTGCTTTTACAGTTGCTTAATGCCCGGCCTTCGTGAAATTCGGACGGCAGAAGCGGACATATACTCTGGAGGTTTATAGATGGAGCTCACATCGGAACAAAAAGACATAGTAAAGGCGGCACGGGAGTTTGCGGAAGGGGAATTCAGGGACAGGGCAAAGGAGTTTGACGAGAAAGAGGAGTTTGACCTCGCAATAGCAAAACGTGCCTGCGAGAACGGTTTTATAGGCACATTTATTAAAGAAGAGTATGGGGGAGCCGGCCTCGGCTTTTTTGAACACTCCCTCATAACCGAGCAATTCTGGCGCGTCGATCCCGGGTGCGGCCAGAGCATTGGCTCCTGGAGCTTCGGTTCGGAAATGGTGCAGGCCTTCGGGACGGAAGAGCAAAAACAAAAATACCTGCCCCTGATCCCCACGGGGGAGAAGATGATCGCCTTTGCCATTACCGAGCCGGATGCAGGCAGTGATGTGACCATGCTCACGACCAGGGCGGAAAGAAAGGGCGATAAATACGTTATCAACGGGTCAAAGATGTTCATTACAAACGGCTGCCTCGCTGATTTTATGCTCATTTATGTCATCACCAATCCGAACGAGAAGGACCCTCATAAGAGGGCCAGTATCATATTGGCGGATACCTCCACGCCGGGCTATGAGGCCACAAAGATACACGGCAAGATGGGTATCAGGGCCTCAAACACGGCTGAACTGAGTCTCAGTAATATGGAGGTGCCCGTAGAGAACCTTATCGGACAGGAAGGGCGAGGCTTTTACCAGCTCATGGACTTCTTCAACAAGACGCGGAACCACGTGGCAGCCCAGGGTGTCGGCGTGTCTCAGGGGGCGCTTGAGATGGCAATATCTCATGTAAAAAAGAGAAAGGCCTTTGGAGGAACCCTTGCCAGACTTCAGGGCGTCCAGTTCAAGATCGCCGAGATGGCAACAAGGATAGAGGCGGCGCGCGGCCTCTACTGGAGATCGGCCTGGCTTCTCGATCACGGGAAGCTCGATCCGGCCCTGATCTCAATGGCCAAATGGTTTGCCGGAGAGACAGCCGTCTATGTTACGAACGAAGCGCTGCAGCTTCACGGCGGATATGGGTACATCGCAGAGTACGATATCCAGAGGTTTTACAGAGATGCAAAGATCGTGGAGATCTATGAAGGATCTAAAGAGGTTGAAAAGGCGGTTATAGCGAACGAACTCCTGAAGAGAGTCTTTTAGCTTAATGTTTATATATACGGAAGCGCTCCCATTTTTCTATTTATTCATCGAAGCTCGTTCCTCATAAAAAGACAGGGACGTATCCATATGATACAGATTGTATCCAAAACGCACATCGGCATCCCATATTCCATCCGGGGTACTTCCTCATTGTCACAGATCGAATCGCCACGGGTACTTTGGCTATGATGCTACCCACCCGGAAGAAATCCTTGCTTTAATTAAAAAAGGGGGCATGGTAAAATATACTGCTGTTCGGGGAAAAGCATTCAAATTGTAAAAACAGCCACAAAGGTTTGAACAGGGATCACCATCAAGAGGTTATCATCAACGGTTTCCAGGGGGGCGACCGATGACGGGGTTTTTTAGAAAATATAAAACAAACAGGGGGTAAAAAAATGGTTTTCGGAGATATACTGATAAGGAATGCGAACAAGTTTCCCGGGAAAACGGCGATCGTTTCGGAAGATATACGGCTGACCTTCAAGGCGTTCAATGAAAGGGTGAATCGTCTGGCAAATTCGCTTTTGAAGAAGGGCCTGAACAAAGGCGACCGTATAGGCGTACTTGTACACAACTGCCATCAATTTATGGAGATATATTTTGCCGCGGCAAAGACCGGCGGCATCTTCTGCCCTTACAACAACCATCTGAAACAATGGGAGATGAAAGACATCATCGACTATTCGACGCCAAAATTCCTCCTTATTGACAGGGATTATGCTGAAATGATTTCGGCCCTTGAGCCCGAACTGAAATCTGTGGATTGTTACATATGCCTCCAGGGCGCTCAGTTGCCGGTTATGGAGGGCTACGAAGAGGTGCTTGCTGCCGGTCAGGCCACTGAGCCGGGGGTCCCGGTATCCGAAGACGATGTATTGAGCATTATCTTTACCGCCGGAACTACAGGAAGGGCAAAGGGCGCCATGAGAACACACAGGCACCTCGTATCCGACGCCGTGGCAAGCGTCATCGATCTGAGGGTTGAATACGACGAGAGGGTCGTGATCACTTTCCCCATGTATCATGTGGCATGCGAAGATAACATTGTACGCCATTCTTTTATGCCCAACACGTTCTATATCCGGCGTGAGGGAGGATTTGACCCGGTACAGGCGCTGGAATATATTGCAAAGGAAAAGATTACACGATGTCAAATGGTTCCCACGATGATCCATACCCTCCTCCAGGTACCGGATGTAAAAAGATTTGATCTGAGCAGCCTGCGGCTGATCTTGTACGCAGCTGCCCCTATGCCCGTAGAACTCCTGAAAAGGGCTATAGAGGTTTTTCCCTGTGGCTTTGCCCAATTGTATGGTCAGACCGAGAGCGGGCCCTTTACCACGTGCCTGAAACCTGAAGACCATATTATGGATGGTTCCGAGAAGAAAGTTGCCAGGCTGGCCTCTTCCGGAAAGCCTGTGCTCAATTACGAGATCAGGATCGTTGATGAGAATGATAATGATGTTCCCACTGGTGAAGTGGGCGAGATAATCGGCAGAAGCGATGCGATGATGAAAGGCTACTGGCAGATGCCCGAGGAAACGGCGGAGAAGCTGAGAAACGGCTGGCTCCATACGGGCGACCTCGGCAGGCTCGATGAAGACGGCTACGTGTATATCGTCGAGAGAAAAAACGACATGATCATTTCAGGCGGGATTAATGTGTATCCGCGGGAGATAGAGGAGATTCTGTATCAACATCCTGCGGTGTCGGAGGCATCGGTGATAGGGGTACCGGATGAACACTGGGGGGAGGTTGTGAAGGCCGTTGTTGTCCTGAAGGCAGGTGCCAGGGCTACAGAGGATGAGATCAAGGCATTCTGTGGCGAGCGGCTGGCAAGTTTCAAGAAACCCAAATCAGTGGAATTCTGGAAAGAACTGCCGAAGAGCCCCCAGGGAAAAATCCTGAAGAAGGAGATAAGAAAGGCCTTTAGCTCTTAGGGTAAACACAGGGGTCAAGGGTTCGAGGGTCCAAGCGAAAAAAAGGGCTTCCCGTTTGGAAGCCCTTAATACTTTGGTTTTAAAAAATTTTACTGCTTATACGATGGTTTTCAGCTTTTCCTGAAGGTTCTTTGTAAATGCCTTCTCTGTATCCTTTGCCTTTGCCCTCATGATCCTGTCGCCGAACATGGCAAGCTTCCCGACGATGTTCACATCCGACTTATAGGTAACCTCTACCTGGCCCGGTGACACTTCTTTCAGGTCCACAGTGGTCTTGCTCTTGAAGTGGCCAAGCTTTGTCATGTCTTCGCCTTCGCCTTCGATCTCCATATGGGTGGGCCGCTCGATTTTTGTAAGCTTGTTCACGAATTTCAGCTTTGCCGAGATGGGGCCGACCTTCTGTTTCACCACGCACTCATATGAGGTGTCATCAATCAGCCTCACCGACTCTGCGCCGGGCATACATGTCATGATGGTATCCGGCTTCAGCAAAAAATCAAACAATTTATCGATGGGTGCATTTAATGTAAATCCTCCCTCTATAATCATAAAATCCTCCTATGTATGGAATTGACCTTCCTTAACTTCCCCGTTATTTTTACAGCTTATCCTGTGCCTTTTCAATGACCTCGGCCAGCATTACATAGCTTTTATTTCCCGGTGTTGTGGCCTGTTCGATCATAAGATCGATGAATGTGAAACCCTGCGTTTTGCCTTGCTCGTCAACCCAGGCCTTATGTGGTTTATCGCCAGTTCCAAACATGTGCCGTGCGACTTGTAAACTGCTATTCCACTCTTTTTTACATACAGGACATTTAAAGTTCACAGTATCCCTCCTCTTTATTTTTTCCCTTTTTTCCCTTGCTCTTTTTCTTTCTTTTCTTTCAGGGCGTTCAGGATCATCTCAGGCCGTATGGGGTTTTCTTTCATCTGTATGCCAAAGCGGTGGAAAAGGGCATTGCCGATGGCCGCTGCGGTCGGGTTGGTAAGACCTTCGCCGGCCTCCTTTGCGCCGTACGGTCCCTCCGGTTCATAGGTATCGATCTCGGCAATATTCGCCGGGGGCATCTCTGTGGCCCTGATCATTTTGTAATCCACCAGGTTCGGGTTCATCAGCTTGCCGTCCTCATAGGGCATGTATTCAAGATACCCGTAACCGGCGGCCATGGAGAATGCGCCTTCGAGCTGACCGATGAGACCGAGATGGTTGATGGGCTGTCCGCAGTCGTGTGCTGTCATGCTGTCGACGAGCTTGATCTTGCCCGTTTCTTCATCAACTTCCACTTCAACTCCCTGGAGCATGTAGCTGTATGCCGGGGAGATCATGCCTTTTCTGTGAGGCGTATAGTAGCCCCTGCCGACGATCTTCTGGCCGTCTTTGCCGCGAATGGCCTTCTTTACCAGCTCACCGAAGTCGTAGCCCCTTTCCGGACGCGCGATAGCGTGTACCCATCGATCTTTTATATCCATGTCGTATACGATATTGTATCCCGATTGCGCGTAAGCAAACTCAAGAAGCTGTTTCTTTGCGTCCTCTGCCGCCATCTTTACTGCGTTGCCGGCCATAAGGGTCTGTCTGGAACCCCATGCGCCGAGATCGGGCGGACAGTAATCGGTATCGCCCGAGTGTACCTTGATATCCTCAACCCTGACACCCAGCGCCTCTGCGCAAATGATGGCAAGCGTGGTATTCGATCCCTGACCGATCTCCTGAGCGCCTACAAAGAGTTCCACGGTCCCATCCTGATTGATAGTCACCACTGCAGAGGAGAATGAGTAAGGGGTATCGAACCAGTTGAAGATACCGCCGGACATGAAGCCGCAGGCAGAGATGCCGATGGCCCTGTTCGCAGGCAATTTACCTTTATCCTTGATCCATTTCCGGATCTCGTCATAGCACTGGTCGATGCCGCAGCTTGCGATCGTCGCCTGCCCCGGCACTTCGTAGCCTTCATGGTGGGAATTCTTCCGTCTCATGTCGATCGGGTCGAGACCCAGATCAGCCGCAATCCACTCTATCTGCTGTTCCGAGCAGAACATGGCCTGCGGTGCTCCGAATCCGCGCATCGATGTCGACGGCAATGTATTTGTGTAGACCCTGTAGCCGTCATAGCGGTAGCCTTTCCACCTGTAAGGGAATGAATGGAAAAAACCTGTGAGATAAAGCGCTGTTGCGCCCATGCCCGTGTATGCACCGCCGTTGGTAAAGACCTTGGCTTCCCGCGCGCAGAAGGTACCGTCCTTTTTCACGCCGGTCCGTACATAATAGAACATGGGGGTCCTGCGTTTCGTGGCGATGAAGTCTTCTTCCCTCGTGAATACGATCTTGACGGGCCTGAAGAGTTTCTTAGAAAGCACGGCGCTGCAGAATATCGCCCCGTCAAGCTCGAACTTGCCGCCGAAGCCGCCGCCGACATACGTGGAGATGACGCGGATATCGCCCTCTCTCATGCCGAGCACTCCTGCCATAAGCCCCTGCATATAATACGGGGACTGGTTGGAGTGATATATGGTAAGTTTTCCATCAGGCGTGTAGCTGGACACTGCCGCACGGGTCTCCATGCACATGTGGGCCTGACCGCCGCACTTGAACCAGTCTTCCCGTATGTACTCTGCTTCCTCGAAGGCCTCCTCCACATCACCCCACTCGATATGCCGGGTAACGTTGATGTTCCGCTCAAAGCCTTCATGGATCTCCGGCGCCTCTTTCTTTATAGCGTCGAGGGGCTCAAAAACCCCGGGGAGCACCTCGTAGTCAACATCAATATAGTCAAGGGCCTTCTCCGCGATCTCTTCGGTTATTGCTGCCACTGCCGCAACAGGCTCGCCGATGTAGCGTACCTTATCGACAGGGAGCACCTGCTCATCGCAGAGGTCCTGGTAACGCCGCCAGATGCCCTGCTTGATGCCAAGGGTGTCCTCCTTGCCCGTCACAACGCCAATGACGCCGGGAAGCTCCATGGCCCTGCTGTAATCGATCTTCAGGATCTTCGCATGGGCATGCGGGCTTCTCAGTATCTTGCCGTAGAGCATGTTGGGCAGCTTCACGTCGAAGGTATAGGTCGCCCGGCCGGTTACTTTCGCCATACCGTCTATATTATGAATATGGGTGTTAATTACCTTAAATTCTGAATGTGGGTTGATTACGGTGTATTTGTTCATGATTTAACCTCCGCATATTTACCTTTTGCCGTCGCATCGATTGCCCGGACGATGCTGTTGTAACCGGTGCACCGGCAGATATTCCCTTCAATGCCTTCCCTTATCTCCCATTCGGTAGGAGCCGGGTTCTCGTTGAGCAATGCCTGTGCGGACATAATCATGCCGGGAGCACAAAAACCACACTGGTATGAACCATGATCAATGAATGCCTTCTGGATGGGCGCCAGCTTGCCGTTTTCTTCCAGCCCTTCAATGGTAGTTATCCGGGCGCCTTCGGCCTGCATTGCAAGCACAGAACATGACTTCACGGACATGCCGTCAATCATTACCGTACATGCACCACAGGATACGGTATCACAACCTCTCTTTGTCCCAATCAAGCCTATATGATCCCTTATTGCTTCCACCAGAAGTGTTTTCGGGTTTATGTATAACTCATACTCTTGTCCGTTTACCATGAGCCGTAACAATTGTTTTTCCATATACAAGACCTCCTTTCTCTATTAAGCCTTAGCTTCTTCAAAGGCTTTTTGCAGCATCCTCTTTGTAAGCACGCCCAGTATGTGCCTTCTGTTTTCCTCAGACGCATGGATGTCTGCAACGGGCTCACAGTCTTCCGATGCTATTTTACCTGCCTCGGCAAAAAGCTTCTCGTTGAGCGCCTTTCCAACCAACAACTCCTCAGCCCCTTTGATCCTCCTCGGTGTAGAGCCGGCATTGCCGAGGACAATCCTTGCGTCCTTGCATTTGCCGTTTCCGTTAAGCGTTACAGAGGCTGCTGCTGCTACTACTCCCATATCACTTTCGAGCAGGTTGAATTTCTGATATGCGGCGCCTGTTTTCGGTTCAGGGAGAGGTACCTGGATTTCCAGCACCAGTTCGCCTTTGTTTAATGCCGTTTCAAAGTAGTCCACAAAAAAATCTTCCAGAGGCATAGTTCTCTCGCCTGCTGCGCCGCCAAACTTTACGCCTGCTTTCAGTGCAATCAAAACCGGTGCAGGGTCTCCTGCAGGGTCGGCATGTGCGATGTTACCGCCGATGGTCCCCCAGTTTCTCACCTGGATTGATGCAAGCTTGTTCTCCATTGACACGAGTACGGGATAATTTTTCTTTATCACATCGGACTTTTCAATGGTGCGGTGTGTAGTGGTGGCGCCAATCCTCAAGCCCTCTTTCTTGTCAAATTTGATATAATTGAGTTCCTTGATGTGTTTGATGTCGAGCAGGTATTCCGGGGCGATCATTCCCTGTCTCATCACGATCAGCAAAGACTGACCTCCACATATTACCTTACAATCATCGTGCTCTGCATACATGGCAAACGCCTCTTTAAGCGTGCCAGGCTTCAGATAATTAAAATCGTTGATCATAGTCCTCTCCTTTCTGTTGATTCTTCTAATTCTTCCACTTCTACCAATTCCTCCACGTTACTTATCCACCTTGAGCTCTTTTGTATATCGTCAGGCATTCCGAACTTTTTGTCCTGAACATCATTATTGCCTTTATGATATTTGGACTTCAGTTCATCAATCTGTTCTGCGCCAAGTGAGACCCCATGATATTCCCTGGAAAAGCACATGTAAAAGTGTCTCCCTCTGTATATAGGGCATTCAGTGCAGGCCCCTTTCGAAATTGGACAGGTCATCTTCACTTTTGCCATTGACCATTACCCCGTACTTCTACATTTGCGTATAACTTTTGTATGTATTTTTGGTACGACGTTACTTCCCATGTCTTTAAATTATGGAAACGAGACATAATGAATGACCTTTTTTCTGGTATGTTCACTATTAAGAATTTCATAAAAATATTATCTTAACCTCTTTCTTTTGTCAAGAGATTTGTTAATGCTTTTTTTAGAATAATGTTCACTATAGTAAACATACCTATATGATAACAAAGGTCAGCGGCAACTGTCATGTACCCATAATAAAACCCCGATTCCGGAAAATCCGTTTTTTTGGATGGTTTCACAGGATTGGAGCTTCTATTCATGAACATAATTATATCATTTAAAACATACTTCGTAAAAAACCTGAGGACTTCCCTGCCTCCCGTGCATGGAATACCTCGTTAAAGCTGATATCTATGGCCATTCAGGCATAGGTAATTTCTTTGGGCTCTTCCAGTCCTTTATCGACTTCATCCACGGCGCACGATTTACAAACTCGTCATGAGCCAGAGGTACCGGCGGGTGGCAAACCCAGAGCGGATCGAATTCATCTTTTACTTTCAAGAGCCACTCATGATAGTTCGGCCCGTACATGGGACCCGTCAAGTAGAGCGGCTGAAGAGGCCCGAGAACAGCCGTATAGAAGCGTTCCCGTATATTCATCTTCGATGTCTCCACATAGTACTGGTCGACACCTGTCGTATCTTCGTCCTGATCCCAGTACACGAGGAATTCGGAATACCCCTGGTGGCCCAGCTCGAAGATCTGGAACCAGCCCGGATCAGCATAGTCCGGCATCAGGGGCGGCGTGTACTTCTTCTTCAGGTCAGCATAACTCTCCCCGTGGACCGTAGCCTGAGTGAGCGTGTCGATGACATAATCGACGGATATGTATGACCCGCACATCACCCACATCCCGGCAGAATCCGCATTCTTGATCCAGGATTCATCCAATGGTCTTGTCGGTCGCGGTATGCCGCCGACCTCTTTCATGATATCGTTCAGCACATTTTCATCATATTGCATCTGTTCTTCAGAGGTAAATCCTATGAGCAATACGCGGACGATATGGAAGTTTTTAATTGTATCTTCATTCTCCTTCCCCCACAACTGCCAGAACTCCTCCTTGGATTCCGCTTTGGCAATTGCCCGCCAGAAAAGGGGGACCTTTGTTACTGCCCCTGCGATCTCCGCCTTCCCTATCTCGTACATTGCCTTGATCTGTGCCTCCTTGTTCGGCACCTGGTAGTTGATCCATTTCACGCGTTTCTCAGGAAGCGCCAGTCCGGTGTTCGGTGAAATGCCCGTAGGCTCAAGCCGTTCCGGCTGAAAAGGAAGGGTCTTTATGGCCATCTTCGTAACGATCCCGAGACATCCCCTCAAACCCGTGTACCCTCTCAGGATGCCCCTTAGATCAGGGCCGGGTCCGTCGCCCCAGAAGGGATCGTCACCGAGGGCAAGTGATCCCGTCCTTACAATCTCCCCGTCCGGCAACACAAGCTCTGTTCCCAGTATACGTCTGTGAGGAAGGCCGATCCGGTGGCTTAAGGGAGACCAGCCGTCACCGATCAGATTGGCAATGGCCGATACATGCGCGCCACCCCCACCGACAACCACGTACGCGCCTCTCTTCATCGCCTCTTCCTGGATCGGTGAATATATAACGCCGGGGCCTACAACGATATAAAAGTGTTTCTCATCTATCTCAAAATGATTCAGCCGTTTCAGGCATATAAGCAGCTCATTTTTAACATGGCAATGTGAACGGGGACCATAAAAACCGGTGCTGTACGGGACATAAGGCACCTTATAGCGATTGCATATCTTCACAATCTTCTGTACCTCTTCCGTGGTCTTCGGCATGATAACGGCGCCAGGGATCGTGGTCATTACCCTTTCATATCCCAAACCA
>JAQTNJ010000105.1 GCA_028713955.1 Syntrophorhabdaceae bacterium | reverse complement strand
CTTTACCCTTCTCCCTGTGCCATTTTTCATCCTCATGGGTGGTGTCCTTCCGGTAAACCTGCGTAACCGTCAAATGTAATCTATCTCAGGGATGAGCCGGCCGCTTCTGTCCGGTAATTCCAGGGCAGCCACTTTTCCGGGTTTTTGAACACCTCATGAGTATGTTTCTGCAGGGTCACCAGATAATCGAAGGGATTGACCTTCGACAAACGGCAGGTGTGGATGATGCTCATAAAGAGGTCGCCGATATATGCCCCATGCATGGTTTTATAGAAAAGTGAGTTCCGGCGGTGACGGATGGCCATTTTTAAAGCCCGTTCACAGATATTGTTGTCGAGAGGCACCCCTTCAACCCTCAAGAAGAGTGTCAACGGTCCCCAATGCTTCAGCATATAGGAGAAGGCCTTCCCCAACCCCGAGTTCGGCTCTACCTTCCGTTCGTTGAACTGCCTATTCATCCATTCATGGAGTTCTTCCATGAGGGCCGCGCTCTCCGCCTGGTGATAGGCGAGCCGGCAAGCAGGGGTCATGTCTCGTGCAATGGCGTCGTTCCTATATACCCCCGCCAGTATCTCTATCGCATACCGGCACTCTTCCATGAAGCTCTCCGCGATATCTACGAAGTTCCTCCGGGCATGGGCCAGGCAGTGAGCGAGGAGGGTAACAAACTCCTTCGGCATATTCCGGGAGAGGGCATCGCACATTTGAAGCGGAGGCCCCCGGTCCGGGGGCCTTTCTTTAAGAAGATCGGCCAGGTTCTCTCCCGCATGCTTGTGGCCGGTAAAGAAAAGCGCGATCTTTTGCTCGTCCGTAACGGAGAGAACGCCTGTCGTGAAGGTCCCGCTCCGCTCGCCGTCTTCGGCGGCGGCGAGTATCTTCATCGTCGTATCGTCGTTATGAAGAAGAGCGCCCTGCGCGGCGCACCGTATCAACTCCTGATAGGCAGGGTAAATCCGGTCCGCGGTCTTCTCAATGATCTCCCACTGGGTGGAAGCAGGCAGCGGGACTCCCAGGCTCTCCTGCAATTCATCAAGCCTGTTCAGGGGGAGACCGCTTCCGTACTTCAGGAGAGAGATCATGGCGCCCGCGGTCTCATCGTACTTCTTGTCGCCCGCTTCTTTGGGAAGATCAGGAGAGAATACCTCCCCACAGAGGTTGCAGCGGAGTTTTTCTTTCTCCCATAGGGTTGCATCGAGGGGAGCGTTCCCCGTGATCCTGACGGTCACGCCTGACCCGGCGGGATAGACCTTGCCCTTTTCACACAGAGGACATACGTCCCCGGCTTTCAATGGAGAGGATACCGTGACCTTCCTTGCTCCGGTATAGGCTCCCGCACCCTTTCTCCCGTGGCCCTTGGGCTTCCCCTTTTCTTTCTTTACTTTCGGCACGCCGAGTACGGTGCGCCCCTTCTCGGTTGCGGCCCCGAAGAACATCTTGAGAAGGCGGGAGACGGAATGGCTCTTCTCTATAAATGCCCGGCCGAGGAGCAGATAGTCCCGCATCACCGCCTTGATGACCGTGCGGTCGTGCTCGGATAGGGGGCTTGTATCTACCCGGGCGCATATCGATTCCACCATCTCGGGACTTAAGACAACGCGGTCGCTCATTTCTTGATCTTCACCAGGCCGATCCGGATCGCGTCTTCGAAAATCTCTTTGATGATCCTGTAGTCGTCAGCCAATGTCGGCTCTTCTTCGACCCTCTTCAATATCTCCTCCACCCTCTTTTTGGGAAGCTTCAGCTTCTTAGCCATTCTCTAAAGTCCTTTCTCAAGGGGTAGAGCCAGACGCTCTTTACAGGCGCCTTATGCTCGTGACGGATATCGAGTTTCCCCCTGCCTTTTGTATCTCCCACCCGGGTCCAGTTCGAGGCCTTGTAGCAGGTTCCGGCAAACCTTTCTTTTTCCACGAAGGTCTCCATGAGAACGGGTTTGTAATGATAGCGCTCATACCAGTCGGAGGTAATGCGTTTCGCACAAAGGGAAAGTATCCGTGAGGCGAGGTTCTTCGATTGTACCCAGGGCAATATAAGGAACCGGGCGTTATTCACGACGAGATGGAGGTTCCGTTTTCTTGTCTCGTGGTCCCAGCCTATAGACTCGTCACGGGGAGCGCACTTCCATGCAGCGGCGCCGAACCCTAAAAGAGCGAGGACCTCATTGTCCGACTTGACGAAGTATCTCATCTGTGCGCCGGGAAGGGGCGTATATCCGAGGTAATGGTACCGGTCGATGTATTCGTTCCAGAGGGCGCTCGTACTCCTTCCGGCTATCTCTATCGCACACTCTCCGGCGCTGGTGATAACCTCGGACCTGGGGCCGGCGAAAAGGGTGGGTGTGGGTTTCTTGAGATGATTGTTGGCGGGCTTCGTGGGCGGGGGCAATATGATGTGGCCATCCCGGTGCATCCTGAGGAAAGCCACCTTGCAGCTCATCTCTTTTAGATCTCCATCGGGTTTTCTCCAGTTTGTCTCTTCACAGAACGTCCGGGCTATTCTTTGACGGTTCACGCCTGTGCCGATAAGACGGGCAATGAGGTCTACTTCTTTTTCTGTAAATTCCCGTCCGCAGTATCTCATACGGAAGAGTATAGAATATTCGGGTTTCGGTGTCCAGCCTTATCCTATCTTTTTCCACATGGGGGCGTCCATCTTCTCCGGGTCGTTGTTCCATAAAAGGGCCTGGAGTTCGTGGGCGGCCATGGGGGTGAGCGCTTCCTTTTCTTTGGGCCAGAACCTGAACCTTCCTTTCGACAATCTCTTCTGGCAACACCAGAAGCCCTGGCCGTCGTAGCAGATTATTTTGAGAGACGTGGAGCCCCGGTTCCGAAAGACGAAGAGATATCCGCTCATGGGGTCGATCGTGAGGTCCCTTACTATCCCGGCAAGACCGTCTATCCCCTTTCTGAAGTCGACGGGGTTGACGGCAAGGAGGATCCGCATCTGAGGGGTAACCTGGATCATCGTTCCCAGAACTCTCTCGCAAGCCCGGTCACATTGCAGCTTCCTTTGATCCTCATTCTTTCTCCTGTGGGCTTTTCTATTTCTATGGTGCATTCGATGTTTTTGGCAACGGGAAGCTCGATGAAGGTGATCTGATTGCGGGCGCGGTTCTTGAGATCGTTATGATTGAGGCGCAGGCGTCTGGCTATCCTGTTGACGGAGTACCCGCCCGTAAGGGAGACGGCGGCCTCCCACAGGGACTCCGGGATTGGGTCGCGGCCGGTTTTGCTCTTTCTCCATCGCTCGAAAAGCTCGTGGACTTGCTCCAGGGCGGTGTGCTCTTTTGCTCTTTTTGCGGGTAACATGGGGTGAGCCTCCTTTGGTTTATTGGACTGCTCACGATGGTACCGCGTTTGGGGGGATTATTTCACGCAGGGTTGCCGGAAGGACACGAAAAGAGATCAAGGAAGCAGCGGAAAAGGAATTGAAGGATTTCTACCCCGATGACCCAAATGGGGCAAAACCGATAGCATATTTGTGGGCACGGACTGTAAAATGCGAAGCCCCTAATTGCGGAGCAGAGATTCCCCTTATGCGTTCATTCTGGTTATCCAAGAAGGAAGGACGAAAGCGTGCATTGAGGTATCAAGTAAAAGGTGCAAAGGGAAAAGGAGAAAGCCCGGAAGCAGAATTTGAGATATTTGAACCGAAAAATGATAGAGAGGTGCCAGTTGGTACAGTAACAAGGGCAAAAGCCACATGCTTATGCTGCAATACAGTATTGCCCCCTGAGCGCGTAAGAGCTCAGCTTGTTGAAGAAAAAGGTGGGGCTGATGTGATTTTTGATGGGCAAGGGAATCGTATCGGCGGAGCAAGGCTGCTGGCGGTTGTTGCACTACAAATTGGTGAGCAAGGGAGGCAATATAGGTTGTCCACAGCGAATGATTATAAAGCTGTGTGGAAAACACAGAAAAAACTGAAAGAAGTAACTGCTGAAAGAACTCTAAATGGATTGAACCCTATACCAAACGAACTCGTAGACAAATGGCATCATGATATAAACCGGTTGCCAATGTATGGAATGATGACTTGGGGGGATGCCTTCACGGCACGTCAGAAGCTCGCATTGTTTACAACATCTGGTTACCTAAGTTCCCGACTAAATGGTGAAGGAGGTTTGCTTGGTTTAGTGCTGGGAAGAGTGGTGGATTTTTGGGTAGCCTTGGCCAGATGGAAGGCAGATGCAGAATGTCCGGTGCAAGCTCTGGCTAGACAAGCACTCCCTATGGTTTGGGATTTTGCTGAGGCAAACCCATGGAGTCAATCTACTGGTTCCATTGCGAGTCAAGTCGCCCGTATGTCGGCTGCAATAGAGTCTGTGTGCATCAGTTATATTACTTCTTCTCAAGTGCAAATGTCAGATGCATGTGATTCACCACTACCAAATGAGAGTGCATCGGTATGGTTTACCGATCCTCCTTATTACGACGCAATAAGTTACGCGCATTGCTCTGATTTTTTTTATGTTTGGATGAAACGTATGCTACCTAACGGTTTATTGCCTAGGGATCCTCTAGACCTAAACAATATGCTTACGCCTAAAATGCGGGAAATCATAGTAGACAGCACAACAACAAAAGGACATGGTATAAGAACCCCTCGGTTCTATGAAACATCAATGGGACAAGCCTTTTCCGAAGGTAGGCGTGTGCTCGATCAAAACGGAGTTGGCTGCATCGTTTTTGCCCACAAGACAACAGAAGGCTGGGAAGCTCTTCTTTCTGGGATGATCAAGGGTGGGTGGACAATTACCGGTTCGTGGCCCATTGCAACAGAGATGAGCTCCCGTCTTCGAGCCATGGATTCCGCCGCTCTTGCCACCAGCATCCACCTTGTCTGTCGTCCTCGTCCAGAAGATGCTCCCGTTGGCGACTGGGGCGATGTGCTCCGAGAATTGCCACGACGAGTCGGCGACTGGATGGAACGGTTGCAGAAAGAGCATATTCGTGGCGCTGACCTCGTCTTTGCCTGCATCGGCCCGGCGCTGGAGATATTCAGCAGGTACTCAAGGGTCGAAACCGCCGACGGAAAAGAAGTAACGCTTGCACAGTATCTTGAAAAGGTATGGGAAGTGGTCGGCAGGACGGCTCTTGAAAATGTCCTTGGGTCTGCAGAGGCCGTTGCGAGGAATGGTATGGCAGGGGCATTGGAAGAAGATGCACGACTGACAGCACTTTTTCTCTGGACGCTGCAGAGCAGCAATGGTGAATCTGGGAATGTGAGAAAAGGTGAAAAAGAAGAGATCGAAGGCGATGATGATAACGAAGATGAGGAAGATGGGTCATCGAAAACAAAACCGAAAGGTTTCAGCCTCATCTTCGATGTAGCGCGACGTTTTGCCCAACCCCTCGGCATCCATCTGCCCGAATGGGAAGGGAGAATAATCGAGACGAAGAAGGGCATTGTACGTTTGCTCTCTGTTTCGGAGAGGGCAGAGCAGCTTTTCGGAAAAGAAGGGACGCGATCGGTTGCCGAACGTATAGAGCGAAGTCCAGATGTCCAGTTGCAGGGAATGCTTTTCCCCGAATATGAAGAGACCTTTGCACCGAGGGTAAGAGGCCGGAGGAAGACAACCACCGAGCGGATCAGCATCAATGTCTCTGAGGAAACCCTTAGCTCACGACGCGAGGCGACGACCCTTGACCGTGTCCATGCGGCAATGCTTCTTCAGTCAAGCGGACAGCCCAATGCTTTGAGAGCCCTGCTGAGAACTGAGCATGAGCGGGGAACAGATTTCATCCGCCTTGCAAACGCATTATCTGCATTGTACCCGAAGACAAGCGAGGAGAAGCGCCTCCTTGACGCCATGCTCCTCGCATATCCGAAATAAGTGAATGGAAAACTGTGGAGAAAAAGACAATATTTCAATTTGAAGCTCTTCCAGTAGGACGTGGAGATTCATTTCTGCTTTGCGATGGAGAAAGTGTTTTTCTATTTGATGGAGGACAATATTATCAACAAGTCGCTAATTTTCTAAAGGATCGTGCAATCACGACAATAAATACAATTATTTGTTCTCATAACGATAGTGACCATGCGAATGGAATAATCGGTGTTCTCGAATCAAGTATTTATGTCGAAGAGGTATGGATTCCGGGGACATGGTATGCCTTCATCGAATCTGCGGCACAATCCCATAGCTGGCATCAATATTTATTAAAAACAATAATGGATTCCCCAGCTTTATTGGAGAAATGGCAGCAATGTGATATCAATAAGTACAAAGAACCAAAATTTGGCAATAAAGACCACATCGATAATCCCAGCGTTAAAGACAGGGATATTGGCATGCTAATTGAAAATCTTAGTGAATCGATAGACGATGTAGAAAACCATGAGTTTTACATCTATACCTATCCTCAAATTATGTATAGCAAAATTACTCCTTTTGCTGACATGATACGTGCAGGAAACAGAATTATAAAAATCATTGAAAGGGCTTGGAATAAGGGATGCAACATCAGGTTTTTTGAATACGATCCTTCAAGAAGTTGCTGTGGAGCTAAAATTAACGGTACACAATTCATACCATTAAACTGCACAGAGGTTGCTAAAATTAAGACATATGGGTCTATTATCGATATTTTATGTTTAACTGTTGCAAATCAAGAATCACTGGTTTTCAGATATGATAGTAATCAGGATGGCTCGGTTCTTTTTACTGCTGATTCCGACCTGTCTTTCACAACATCAAAAATAGATTTTGAGAAACCTGCCGTTGTTACAGCACCGCACCATGGGTCAATCGATAACGCCAGTGCTTATTCCAAGATACGAGGTGACATTACGTGGGTTCGATCTGACTGCAAAACAAAAAAGAGACCTTGCCAGGAATATGCTATGCAGCTAAAAAGGTTTTGTACCCTTTGTAATCCAGCAAACAATAGCAAACAACCAGTAAAGCTAAGCTGGCAAAAAGGGGTGTGGAATGAAACAGATACACGACAATGCGCGTGCAAATAAATAGGATTATGAGGAGGGGAATGTGGAACCGTGGTATAAAATAGCGAGACCAAGAAAAGAGGTACGGGAAGGGCGTTCCTTTAATCCCGATGAATTTGCCATAGCCCTTGAACAGGTTATTGCCGGCACCGCGCCCGAGGATTACTGCAAGCCCGCCCAATTCTTTTCCCGTACATATTTCACGAAGGCCCTCAACGACCACGCAGGGATGGTGCTCAGACGATTAAGCGGCAAGACAGAGAACACCGCCCCGGTCCTCACGTTAATCACTCAATTCGGCGGCGGCAAGACCCACACCTTGGCAGCCCTCTACCACCTCGCAAAGAATGGAGAGAACTCAAAGGTATTTTCGGGTATTACCCCTCTTCTGAAAGAGGCAGAGCTTCCTTCGATCCCTGAGGCACGCGTCGCCGTCTTCGTAGGAAATGCATGGGACCCGAAGGATGGCAAGGAGAACCCTTGGATCGACATGGCGCGACAGATCGCAGACGACAGAGGCATAGCTGCACTCGGCAAGACCGCAAAGACGACGCCCCCAGGGACTGAGGCGATCGGCGAGTTATTTAAGACGGCAAATGCCCCGGTATTGCTTCTTTTTGATGAGGTCCTCAATTTCGTGAACCGCCATCGCAACATGGCAGACGCATTCTATGCCTTTCTCCAGAACCTTACCGTAGCAACAACAGGAACGACACAATGTGCCGCGGTCATAAGTTTGCCGAGAAGCCAGGTTGAAATGACAAACTCTGATCTCGAATGGCAGGACCGGATCACGAAGGTGGTAAGGCGCGTTGCGAAGGACCTGATCGCAAATGACGAGACAGAGATCAGTGAGGTAGTTAGAAGGAGGCTATTCGAGGACCTCGGCAATGAGAAGGAGAGGGAGAAGATCGCCCGCGCCTATGCGAATTGGTGCTACGAAAGGCGGGCGCAATTGCCTTCTGAATGGACTGCCGTGGATACTGCAACGACCGAGGCAAAGGCAAAGGATTATCTCAAACAGAGGTTTGCCGCATGTTATCCCTTTCATCCTGCAACCCTTTCCGTGTTCCAGAGGAAGTGGCAGGCCCTGCCGCAGTACCAGCAGACGCGCGGGACACTGGCGATGCTTGCACAGTGGATATCATGGGCATACCGTGACGGATTCAACAACGCACGGAGGGAGCCCTTTATTACCCTCGGATCGGCGCCCCTTGAAATTAATGAGTTTAAAAGCATTGTGCTGGGCCAGCTTGGGGAATCACGCCTCATTACTGCCATCGATGCCGATATCGCAGGAGAGCACTCGCACGCACGTGCCCTCGACGCAGACACGAAAGGTCCGTTGAAGGATATCCACCGCAGAGTAGCGACTGCCATTCTTTTTGAATCCTCAGGGGGTCAGATCGATAAGATCGCCCATCTCCCTGAACTGCGCTTCGCCCTCGGCGAGCCGGAGATCGATACGACGTCGATCGACAATGCCGCTCTTGCATTGGAGACAAAGGCGTACTTTATCCGCAAGGTAGGCACCGACGGCTTCCAGATCAGGCACCAGGCAACCCTTAAAAAGGTCGTCAATGACCGGAAGGCATCGCTTGACGAGGAATCTGAGATCAAGCCGGAGATGAAGCGGTACGTGAAGGAAGAATTCGGCAAAAAGCTCATGGTGCCTGTGATCTATTTTCCTGATGAGAGTACGGCCATTCAGGATTCCCCAAGGCTAACGCTCGTGGTAGGCGACCCGGAAACGGAATGGAACGGCAGCGGCGCGATCAGTGAAAAGATAACAGAATGGATGAGGCAGCGGGGGCAATCGCCGAGATTGTATCCTGCAGCACTCCTATGGTGCGTGAAGAAACCCGGGAGAGACCTGAGGGACAAAGTCGAGATGCTTCTTGCATGGAGGCGTGTGGAAAGAGAGATAGTGGAGGGGACCCTCGGTGCAGACTTTGATAAAGCGGACAGGGCGGATGTGCGTTCAAAGGTCGCCGATGCCGATGAGACTGTGAAGGACGAGATATGGGGTGGATACCGCTACGTTGTCATAGCGGACAGTAAGGAAAAGAATGGATTAAAGGTCATAGACCTCGGCGCCGGACATTCAAGCGGTAGTGAAAGCTTATCTGGCAGGATAATCACTGCACTGAAATCTCAGGGTCTGCTCAGCGAAAGTGTGGGTGCTGGCTATATTGACCGCAACTGGCCGCCCGCGTTGAAAGAGAGTGGGGCATGGCCGCTGTCTGGCCTTCGTCAGAACTTTCTCAACGGCTCCCTCACGAGGCTGATGGATACGGATGCCACATTAAAGGAGAAGATCGTCGAGTTTGTTCCGAAGGGGGATTTCGGACTTGCTTCAGGACAGAAGCCGGATGGAACGTATGATCGAATGTGGTTCCGGGAACAAATATCACGAGATGAAGTGGTTTTTGAGAGCGGCGTTTTTCTCTTGAGAAAAGAAAAGGCAAGGGCATTGGTAGAGGGAACCTTGCAGCCGCCCATTATTGGAACTGGAAAGGAAAGCCCACCTGTCAGTGAACCTGCCGGAAAGCCGGAGACAGAAGGCAAGCCCATAGAACCCGTGGCACCTGCCGCAAAGACCATCCGCCTGTCCGGCAACATCCCACCTGAGATATGGAACCGCCTGGGGACAAAGATCCTTCCGAAGCTTCGCTCAGGTACAGACCTCAAGATCGGTATCGATTTCAGCTTTTCGATCAATGCTGATACTGCGCAGAACATGGAGGCAGACCTCAAGCAAATCCTCTCCGACCTCGGCCTGAGCGATAAAGTGAAGATTGAGTAAATTTTAAGCTATTCAAAATAAGGACAATGGGATATGGGGGAGATTTTATGAGCGAGATAGATTCTGAGGTGCAGTTGGTCGAAGTAACAAAGGAGAACTTCCTTGAGTTTTTGAAAAAAGCACGAGAACGAATACTGATCGCCAAGCCAGGTTATTATAAAGAAGAAGTCATTACGCTTATTGAGTTGGCCACAAAAAAGCGCGTTAAATGCACTGTCTATGTTGACCCCGATGAAAGCGCTGTTCGTTATGGGTTCGGGGAAATCGATGCTCTGAAAACCGCTAAAAATGAAATCGCTGCCCTGAACTTGCAAACGATACAAGGTATCAGGCTCTCCGTGGTGATAGTGGATGATCGAGCTCTTATATTCACTCCAGCTGCATTGTCTTGGGAAGAACCACGGAAACTGTCATATCCTAACGGTCTGGAGGGTGGCAAGACGCTAGTTGATCAGATACTGACTCAGTTCAACACCGTAGACGGAACATGTCAATGAAAATGAGACACTTTTGCAAAACATTTAGTGTATCTTCCCATCACTCTTTAATACCGGCCTATTGATCCATACCGTATCGGGGAGTAACATCGGTTTCGGTATCTTCCC
>JAQTNJ010000104.1 GCA_028713955.1 Syntrophorhabdaceae bacterium | reverse complement strand
TTCCCTGACTTGCCGGTCTTTTTTATCTCCGCATACTCTGCCCTGCCGCTTTTGAAGGCTATGAACGCAGGGCAATCGTCGCAAGGCGCTTTATTGCCGAATATCGCCGAGTAACAGCTTTTATCCCTCTCATGGGAGGTCCTTCTTTCTTTCATCCACAGGAGCATCCTCTGGTTCACCCACCTGATCTTCAGTTCCCTGTCAATGACGTAGATACCGATCGGGATTGAATTAAGGATAGACCGTAGGGTGTTCTTACTTATGTTGGTTTCAGAGCTCAAATCCTATCATCTCTCTGCGAAATATAAACCTGATATTATAATAGCATATTCTCTTTTATGCAAAATATCACGATCTGTTTCTTGAAGCCATATCCCGGTGGCCCTTCATGAATGTGAAAAAAATCTTTATCTTAATTGAATCGAGAATTTCACTTGACATATTTTCATCGGGGGTATACCGTAATAAAAATAATAAAAAAATACTAAACGGTTGGTAAGGAACGGGAGTGGCAAAAAAGGGGGAAAAAGGGAGAAGCTTTCCGGTCGGCACAAAAGACCAGATCGTAAAAAAAAGCATAGAACTGTTTCTCCGGAAGGGCTTCAAAGGAACCTCGATCCAGGACATAACCGATGCCATCGGGATCACGAAAGGGGCGTTCTACTGGCACTTCACAAGTAAGGACGAACTGCTCTTCAAAATCATCGAAAAGTTCGAAACGGAACTCGTTGATTCGCTTTTTGAACACACGAAAGGGTTTCAGGGCGATTTCTTAACAACGTTCCGCGAATACCATAAATATATCAACGAATATGCCCGCAACAACGGTGAATTGTGCGTTCTCTCCACGACCCTTGCCGCAGAGATATCGGGGAGCAAAAGCGCGGCAGAAAAAAAGATAAAGGCCGTGTATGACAAATACATCGGGTTTATCCGGTCCCTCCTTGAAAAAGGCAAAAAGGAGAAGTTGTTCGAGGATACCTTTGACACGCTGCTGCATGCCCACGTTATCCTGGCGATCCATAACGGTATCCTCCTCCAGTGGTTTATGAACAGGAAAACAATTGACGGCCCTTCTCTTGCGAGGGCTTACCGCAATGTCATGCTCTTCGGCATGATAAAGGGAGGCGGTAAAGAAAAATAAAGTAAGGGGGTTATTATGAAAAGGATGGTTTTGTGTTTATTCTTTGCAACAGTGTTGATTCTTTCTGTGTATCCTGCATCAGCCCAGCAGCGTATCTTGCTTGGCATACCTACATCGTTGAAGCTCATCGAGGGATATGAGGGGAACAAGGCTGCCGAGCTCGCGGTCGAGGAGATCAACGCCAAAGGCGGCGTTAAAATAGGCGCTGAAAAACGGCTCCTGAAGATCGAGGCCCTCGACATCCGGGACGGTGAGCCGGGAGTCCCTACATCCGAGGCATTGCTCGGCATCGAAAAGCTCATACTTGATAAGAAGATATATGCCACGGTGGTCGGAAATTTCAGGTCTGAAGCGCTACTCGCTGCCATGGATATCTATTCAAAGTACAAGGTCATCAACATCGGGACCATAGCAATGACCCCGAAATTCCAGGAAAAGGTTTTGAGCGATAAAGAGAAATACAAATACTCTTTCCGTAACTGTCTTGATTCAAGATATCTTGCCGGATATATGCAGAACATGATGAAACATATATCAAGCCAGTTCGGGTACAACAAGGTATTTATAGCCACTCAGGATGTCCTGTGGGCAACGGCAACGGGTTCCATGATGGAAAAATGGCTAAAGGGCAACGGGTGGACCGTAGCAGGATTTGAAAAGTACCCGGTTGGGGCTTCGGATTTCTCGGCAGGTCTCATGAAGGCCAAAGCAGCCGGCGTACAGGTCATCCTGCCCATATTTGACATGCCCACCAGCGGGATCCTCGTCAAACAGTGGAAGAGCATGAAGATTCCTGCCCTGATGGCAGGATTTATATCACCGCTCATGGGCACAAATGCGTGGAAGACCTTCGGTGAAGACATCGATGGCCTCATGAATGTCGTCTTCGAAATCGGTTACTTCCCGATAAAAGCCTATCCGCCGACAGTGAAGTTTTCCGAAGCTTACATAAAGCGGTGGAAAGAGGATATCCAGTCAGGTCATGGGGCCGCTCCGGCCTACGACACGGTCTACCTCCTCGTTAATGCTATTGAGAAGGCAGGGAGCCTCGATCCCGACAAGGTCGTCAAGGCCCTCGAGGCAACGGATATGGTGGGGGTTGTGGGCAGGATCAAATTCGACAGCGGCCATCAGCTTATATTCGGGAATGACCCGAAAACCGCTGCCGTGGGCGCAGTCTTTCAATGGCAAAAAGGAAAAATGGCCGTTGTATGGCCTGATTCCATTGCCTCGGCAAAGATTATCAAACCTTCGTGGGTGAAATAGTCATATGCTCGTATACGGCCTCATAAACAGCGCTGTCCTGGCGGTCATGGCCCTGGGCTTTAACCTCACCTTCGGCATAAGCGGGGTGGCAAATTTTGCCTATGGGGCCATATACGTGGTATCAGGTTTTCTCACCTGGACGCTCATAAACCATCTTGATCTTCCCTACGCGCTTTCCGCGATCCTTACTATTATCATCATTGGTGTCTTCGGGGGGCTTATCTATAAGCTCATCATCAGGAGGATCAGGGGGCTTGTGATCTCAGAGGTCATAGCAACGTTGGGGATCTCTATTGTGATCCTTGAATTTCTCCGTTATGTCGGTTTCATCGGTTTCAAGTATTCTCTCCCTGTTTTCATCAAGGGCTCCGTTGAGATATTTGATGCTTACGTGGACATCCAGAGGTTCTTTATCATCGTCCTCGGGATACTCCTCATCACCGGGCTTTACCTCTTCACCCATCATACAAAGATAGGGCTTGCCTTCCGTGGGATTGCCCAGGAAGAGCATACATCGCTCTCCCTGGGGATTAATCCTGACCGGATAGCAAGCTTCAGCATGGGTCTTGGCTCTTCCCTCTGTGCCTTTGCAGCGATTGTTATACTCCCCCTCGGGACCATTACGGTAGACAGCGGATATGACGTGCTTATAAATGCATTGTCGGTCTGCATTGTGGGCGGTCTCGGCAGCACCTTCGGAGTCATCATAGCGAGTTTCATCATCGGTTACGCGCAGACTATAACTGCAACATACCTCTCGCCGCACTGGACGATCATCGTGAGCCTCTGCGCGATCCTTATCATCCTTGCGATAAAACCGTCAGGCCTTCTCGGCCATCAGAAAGAACTGGAGGAAAGGGTGTGAAGGAAAATTACCGGAAGGAGCGTATCGCAAGGGGTATAAAGGCCCGTTCTGATGATATATATGCCCTCACTTCCTACAGGGAGATGTGGTACCTCCTGTTCCCAAGGCTCATCCCCATTGTGGGAATCGCCCTCGCCGCCTACTTTTTGCCGTTGTACTGGAAAAAAGTGGCCATTACCACCTGCGTCTTCGCCATGCTTGCTGTGTCCTGGGATTTTCTTTCCAGTTGCGGAATGCTGTCCCTCGGACAGGCCCTTTTCTTCGGGATAGGTTCATACACGGCGGGTAGTCTCAATCATTATCTCGGGCTGCCCGTCTACCTCACTATCCCCATAGCAACCGTTGTCGGAGGACTCCTCTCAACGATCCTGCTTTTGCCTGTCATCCGGTTAAGGGGTATCTATTTCGCCATGATAACCCTTATCCTGCCGCTCATGATCATGCGACTCGTCGAAGCAACAAAGATCCTCGGCGGGACAGAGGGCCTTACCGGTTTAAGCCCCTTTCCCAATGTATGGGTTGAGATCACGCTCATTCTCGCCGCTATGTGGGCATCTTTGTTCGGGCTCCGAAGGTTTATCGCTTCTGACTATGGACTTATATTCGTAAGCATACGGGACAATGACAGGGCTACCATGGCATCAGGTATTAACATCTACGCCTTCAAGGCACAGGCATTGTTTATCGGGAGCAGTATCTGTGCGTTCTGCGGGGCTTTTATGACACACTCTTATCAGTTTACCGGGATGCCTGTTTTTGCGATGGAGTTTTCAATCCTCCCCATTGCTGCAGCCGCGATCGGGGGTATCGGGACGCTTGCAGGGCCCCTCGTAGGCGCGTGTATTCTTGTACCCCTTTCCGAGTTTTTGAGGGAATTCGGCACTTTGCGGATCGTATTCTATGGATTTATTCTGGTAATTTGCGTTGTGGCGCTGCCGGAAGGCATCTTCCACTACGCATCACGGAAATACAACGAGATGGAAAGGTGGGTAAAGTTAGAATAGCTGAGATATGTATCAGCGAGCACGGCTCGCAAGAGGGGGAGGCTCCGGCAGCTTTGCTGCTGGAGGGGGCGACGCAAGCCCCGATAATAGCAAGGTGGGTAAAGTTAGAATAGCTGAGAGCGGAGAGCAAGGAGTTGAGAGCAAAATACAAGCGAGCACGGCTCACGAGAAGGGGAATCTTTTCGGGCTTATGCACGAAGAGGGGGCGACGCAAGCCCTCAAAGGACAAGTAGATGGCGCTTCTTGAGGTAAAAGGCATAACAAAGGCCTTTGGCGGCGTAAAGGCCTTAGATGATGTGAGCGTCGGGGTTGAGGAAAACACGCTCCTGGGCATCATCGGACCCAACGGATCCGGCAAGACCACCCTTGTCAACACAATTACGGGCTTCGTGAGGCCGGACCGCGGCAGTGTATTGTTTAAAGGAAAGGATGTGATCGGCCTTCCCCCTTACAGGATCACCAATATGGGTATCGGCAGGGCCTTTCAAATGGTGAAGCCATTTTTTCACCTTCCCGCCTATAAGAATATTGTTGTTCCCCTTGCTTCGCCAAGGGTAAGGGCTTCCTCGGGGGGAAGGTTTGGGGATAAGGATGCGGTGGCCCTGGACGTCCTCGAAGAAGTCGGTTTTGAACGGGATTCTTCAGTACCGTACAAGTCAGCAAGTGTACTGCCTCACGGGTACCTCAAAAGACTTGAACTCGCACGGCTCCTCGCTCTTAAGAGTGAGATATTTATCCTCGATGAGCTTTTTTCCGGCCTTTCCATCGCAGAAGTCACAAGCATAATCCCCATTATCGAAAAGATCCTTGCGGATGGTAAGACCGTGATCATGGTGGAGCATAGACTGAAGGAACTGTTCCGCATAGCCGACAAGGTGATAGTCCTCAATTACGGTAAGAAGATCAAGGAAGGGCCTCCGAAAGCAATACTGGAAGACGAAGAGGTGAAAAAGGCGTATCTCGGTGTGGAGGTGTAGAGGGTGAAATTATGCTGAACGTTGATAAGCTTATGGTCTTTTACGAAAACGCCATCGCCATAAATGAACTCTCTATCGAAGTGAACAGAGGGGAGATCGTCGGCATTATAGGCTCAAACAGTGCCGGCAAGACCACGCTGATGAACACGATCTCCGGGCTCCTTCTTGACACAAAACTCAAGGAGCAGCGCAAGGGTGGTGAGAGGATAACCATATTCGGTCATATCTCTTTTCTCGAACAGGATATTACCGACCGCTGGGCCGATGAACGGGTCAAGATGGGGATAGTTCTCTCTCGTGAAAGACATCCGGTTTTTGTGGAAAGTGACGTTGAAGAAAACCTGAAGATCGCCTCTTACTTGTTGCCCAGAGTGGAAATGAGGGAGAGGATTGACTATATTTACAAGATATTTCCTGCCCTCGTACCCTTAAGGAAGAGAAGGGCCGGCTTCCTGAGCGGTGGTGAGCAGCAGATGCTCGCTATCGGAATGTCTCTCATGGTAAAACCCAAGCTGATGCTCCTTGATGAACCGCTCCTTGGCCTCTCCCCTGCCATCCAGGTAAAGCTTATAGAGTCGATCGTGACAATACGAAAAGAGGCAGGCGTTACAATCTTGCTCTGTGAACAGTTTGCCCGGCCCGTATTACCTATTATCGACCGGGGATATGTCCTCGAAAACGGCATGCTCACCCTCCACGGGACAGGAGAAGAGCTCTACAACAACCCCGAGATAAAGGCAGCCTATTTTGGAGTGTAGTGTACGATGAATGTATATCAGACCTTCGAAGAAACAGCAAACCGGCACAAAGGAAGACCGGCCGTTCGATACCTGGGAGAGGTCCTGAACTATGTTGATCTTTTCGCATATGTCGAGCGCCTTTCTACGGGACTCAAATCGTTGGGCTTAAAACAACGTGACAAGATCATTCTTTACATGCCGAATACCCCTCAATGGATTATCAGCTGGCTTTCCATCCAAAAGATCGGGGCCGTGGTAGTACCCATCGCCCCTATTTATACACCGCGCGATCTGAGATATATCGCCGGGGATTCAGGCGCACGCACCGTTATTTGTGCGGATACGAATTTTGGCTATGCTAAAGAACTTAAAGAAGAAGGTGCCCTGGATACAGTCATTGTCACGAGAATGGCGGACCTTTTACCCCGGTACAAGTGGCTCATAGGCAAGGCCTTCGACCGGATACCGGAAGGTAAGATAGAAAAGGGCAAGGGTATCTATGAACTCGCGGACCTTATGAAAACCAGGACCACCATGGAGGGGGCCCAGGTTAGTGAAAGTGAGACCCTTGAGATGCTCTATACCGGTGGGACCACAAAAAACCCGAAAGGTGTCCCCATTAGTCATGCCCTCTTCCTCGAGTCTGTCAAGGCACAACTTGAGGTAAGTGCCTCTCTGATCCCATCCCCCGAAAATGTGGTCATGCAGGGGGGTCCGCTTTTCCACATCCTCGGACAGGTGTTCGGTCTGGGTCCGCTCTGTATTACCGGAGACTGCGTTATCATCATGCCCAAGGTAAGTATAGATGCCTTTCTTTACTATGTTCAGATATACAAGGCAAAGACCTTCTTCGGTGTTCCTGCACTCTATAGAATGATCCTCGAACATGACAGGCTTGATTTCTATAATATTTCATCCCTTGCCTATTGCTTTAGCGGCGGCGATGTTCTTCCTCGGGAAACGGCACGGCGGTGGAAAGAAAAATTTGGTAAAGAGATTTATGAAGGATACGGGGCGACAGAGACCTGCGGTGGCGTTACCATGCCGACAGTGACAGAAGAAATACCTCCCGGAAGCATTGGCAAGGCCCTCTCTATAAAGAAGGTAAAGATCGTCGATGAAGCGACCTTGCAGGATATGCCTGTAGGGGAGGCCGGCGAGCTCCTTGTCTCATCGGATCATATGGTAGGGGCATATTGGAACAAAGAAGAGGAAACAAAAGAAGCCTTTGTTGAAATTGAGGGGCGGAGATGGTACAGGACCGGTGATGTATTAAGAAAGGATGAAAAGGACTTCTATTATTTTGTAGACAGAACCGCGGATACCATAAAGCATAAAGGCTACAGGGTGTCATCTTCAGAGATTGAGGCAGCCCTGCAGGAGCATCCGGCTGTTCTTGCCGCATGCGCTGTTGGGGTTCCGGATGAGAAGGTTGGAGAGAGAATAAAGGCCTTCGTTGTGTTGAAAGAAGACGTGAAGGGTGTTACAGGCTACGATCTGATCCACTGGTGCAGAGACCACCTTGCTTCTTACAAGATCCCCCAGTATATAGAATTCAGGGACATGCTTCCCAAATCAAAGGTCGGCAAGCTCCTCCGCAGGGAGATGAGGCGCGAGGAGAGAAAGCGGCACGAGGAGTAGGGTTAAGGCATGACGTCAGGCTTTCCCTGCAAACACGCTCATTCCGCTCCAGCGGCTCCAATCGCTCGCGCTCGGCTTCGGAACTTTTGCTACGCAAAAGACCGAGCTTCCTCGCCTCTCGACGGTTTGCGAAAGGAAAGCCCGATGCCATGCCTTTTGAGGTGCTTGAGTTAAAGCTATTGGCTTTTAGCCGGTAGTAGTTTACTTACTTGTGAGGATGATATGGAATTAACTTCGGAACAGGTTGATATCAAGAAGGCGGCGCGGGAGTTCGCTGAAGGGGAATTTCGTGAGCGTGCGCAGGAATTTGACGAAAAAGAAGAGTTCGACCTTTCGCTGTGGAAAAAGGCCTGTGAAAACGGTTTTGTGGGCACCTTTATAAAAGAGGAGTATGGTGGAGCAGGCTTGGGGTATTTTGAACATTCTTTGATAGCAGAGGAATTCTGGCGGGTTGACCCCGGATGTGGACAGTCCATCCTGTCCTGTACGTTCGGCTCGGAGATGGTCCAGGCATTCGGAAGCGAGGAACAGAAAAAGAAATATCTTCCGCCGCTTGTTGCGGGAGAAGCGATCATTGGCTTCGGGATCACCGAGTCTGATGCCGGGAGCGATGTCGCCTCGTTGAAGACAACTGCGGTAAAGAAGGGCGACAGTTACGTCATAAACGGCACAAAGATGTTCACAACAAATGGCTGTATTGCCAATTATGTCCTCATCTTCTGCATCACCAACCCTGAAGAAAAGGATACGCACCGTCGGCACAGCGTGATCCTTGTCGAGACAGACAGGCCCGGCTATGAGGCCACAAAGATACACGGCAAGATGGGCATCAGGGCAAACAACACTGCCGAGCTGAGTCTTAACAACATCGAGGTCCCGGCTGGAAACCTTATCGGAAAAGAGGGGAATGGGTTTTACCAGCTCATGGATTTCTTCAACAAGACGAGGAACCACGTAGCGGCACAAGGTGTCGGTGTTGCCCAGGGAGCCCTTGAGCTTGCCGTAGCATACGTCAAAAAGAGAAAAGCCTTTGGCAAAACGCTGGCACACCTCCAGGGCGTTCAGTTCAAGCTTGCAGAGATGGCAACCCGTGTAGAAGCTGCCCGGGGGCTTTACTGGAGGGCAGCCTATTCCATGGATAAAGGGAAGCCTGACCACGCGCTCATCTCGATGGCAAAGTGGTTTGGAGGAGAGACCGGCGTATACGTTACCAATGAGGCACTACAGCTACACGGCGGCTATGGGTATATCAGCGATTACGACATCCAGAGGTTCTACCGGGATGCAAAGATCGTGGAGATCTACGAAGGCTCAAAAGAGGTTGAAAAGGCGGTAATTGCCGCTGAGCTCCTGAAGAAGGTGTTTTAAGCTCAACGTGCGATAAACAGCCATTAGATGATAAGCGCGAGCAAGAAAAGATTTGGCTGTGATTTTTGCCCACCCGGGTAGCCATCCGTCACAGAAATCAATTTCTTTTTAGAAATTCTTTTTGCACGAAGAAACAAAAAATAACAGGAAATCGAAAAACCATCCCGGGGTTGATTGACAAAAACAGCTCTTTACGCTATATACACAGGATACCGTGAAGAGTAAATTTGCATTCGTGCTTATTATTGTTCTCGCCCTTTCCATTACTATCTCATGCCTGCCTATCGCACTTTCATCAGAGATTACCACTTGTGTACAATGCCACACCAGCGACCGGATCCTGAAAAGCCTCTATAAACCGCCTAAGATCGACACATCTGAAGGGGAAGGGTGAGCAGGCGCCCCTCCGTCCGTGCCGGCGGATCAGATGTATAAGGGCTTCCTGATCGACAAATCCCTCATAGGAAAAGATATACATTTTGAGGAGAGCTGCACCTCCTGCCATAAGGGAAATGAAAAGGGGCCAACCAGGGCTGCGGCCCACAAGGGTCTCGTCGCACAGCCCTCGAAGAACCTCGGAACATGCGAAACATGTCACGAGGATATTACAAAACCGTTCAGAACCTCGCTCCATTATACCTCCGAAGGCCAGCGACATGGGGTTTCAGGCAGGTTCTCAAAAAACGAGCTCAAGGTCTTTAACGAGAAGGTCTTTGAAAAATCATGCAGGAGCTGTCATGCCTCCTGCGGCGACTGTCACGTAAAGGCGCCTGTGATAAGCGGGATCAGCACAGGTCTTGTAAAGGGTCACAGGTTTGTAAAGAGGGATGAGGGAAAGACCTGCGCACTGTGCCACGGCGGCAGGGTATACCCTGAATTTACCGGCGAATACGGAGGGACCCCCGATATCCACTACCAGAAGGGTATGATCTGCGTGGACTGCCATAAGAAAGGGGAACTTCACGGCAACAGCGCTGCCTCCTATATGCTCCGCAAGGAAGTGAAAGAAAGACCGCGGTGCACCAATTGCCACAAGATGGGAGAGGAAAAGACGGAATTGGCGCAAACGTCACATAAAAGTCATAACGGCAAAGTGAGCTGCTACGCCTGCCATTCGGGCGGCACATACAGGAACTGCTATGATTGCCATCTCGGGAAGGGCGCAACGGCAAAACCCGGCTTTATCCTTGGATTAAACCCAAGGGATAAAAAGACTATCACGACCTTGAGGGTCATACCTACTGTCAGAGATACCTTTAAGTCTGCCGGCATAGCCATGGAAGGGTTTGATAAACTCCCGAACTACTGGGATACGGCGCCGCATAATATCCGGAAGAGGACGGAACGGACCCGCTCGTGTGAGATGTGCCATGACGAGAAGAAGGATTTTCTCACGAAGGATATGCTTCTGAAGGACGGCTCAAAGG
>JAQTNJ010000103.1 GCA_028713955.1 Syntrophorhabdaceae bacterium | reverse complement strand
TTTTTTACAAATTGTTATAATTATCAGAAATCCTGTCAAGAAAGGTACACGGAGGCCGTATGTTATTATTACCGAAGTTTGATTATCACGAGCCGGAGAGCATGAAAAGCGCCTTTGCGCTGCTGTCCGGTCTGAAGGCGAACGCAAAGATCATTGCAGGCGGCACCGATGTTCTCGTAAACATGAAAAAGGGGCTTATCTCACCGAAATACCTGATAAGTCTCGCAAAGATGGAAGAACTCTTTGTCCTGGAACCAAGAAAAAAGAGTACTGCCATCGGTTCCCATGTAATTGTCAGCGAGCTCGCCGAGTCTGCCTTTCTGTGGAAAAATTTTCCGGTTATCGCAAAGGCAGCAAGTGTCCTGGGATCGCCGCTTATCCGAAACAGGGCAACAATAGGAGGAAACATTGTAACGGCGAGACCGGCTGCGGATCTTCCTCCGGCGCTCATGGCAGTGGGGGCAAAGGTAGAGTTGAAGAGCAAGAAGGGGAGAAGGGAAGTCGGCATCGATGAATTTTTCCTTGGTCCCGGGAAGACGGTTATAAGGCCCGATGAGATCTTAACGAAGATCATTGTCAATGAACTGCCTCCTTTTACCGGCGGCGACTATATAAAACTCGGGCACAGAAAAGCCCTTGAGATAGCCATTGTCGCCGTTGCATCAAGGATTACCCTTGATAAGCCACAGGGGGTTATAAGGAACGCGCGGATTATTTTAAGCGCTGTGGCACCGCAGGCGATCCACGCTGTATCTGCAGAGAGGATCCTCATCAATGAAAAACCGACTGAAAAGCTGATTGAAAGGGCGGCAACCCTTGCTATGCAGGATTGCAGGCCGATCACCGACATCCGCGGAGGCGAGGAATACCGGAAGGAGATCGTGAAGGTACTGGTAAAGAGGACACTGGTAAATGCGGTGAAGGCGGTGAACAGGAAGAGACAGAAGTGAGAAAAGTGAAACGTGAAAGGTGAAAAGTAAAAAGCATTAATGCTTTTGCTATGAGCTATGAACTAACAACCATGAGCTGATAAGGAGCCGGTAAGGAGTGCACAATGAAAAAAGTGATAACCATGAATGTGAACGGGAGAGAATACGAGATTGCTGTAGCGCCCAACCGTACCCTTACCCAGGTGCTCCGGGAAGAGCTTGGTCTTCTCGGGACGAAGGAAGGGTGTGGGATAGGAGACTGCGGCGCCTGTACGGTTATTCTTGACGGACGCCCGGTGAATTCCTGCCTGGTTCTTGCTGTCCAGGCAAACGGCAGCCAGGTTGCGACCATTGAAGGGGTTGCCGAAGATCAGAACCTCCACCCGGTCCAGCAGGCCTTTGTCGACCATGGCGCCATCCAGTGCGGTTTCTGTACCCCGGGTATGGTCCTTTCAGCGAAGAGCCTCCTTGAAAGGAATCCTCACCCGACAGAGCTTGAGGTAAGGGAGGCAATATCCGGGAACCTCTGCCGGTGCACAGGCTATCAGAAGATCGTAGAGGCTGTGCAGGCAGCGTCCAGGACGATGAAGAAGAGGGGGAAAACAAAGGGATGAAAAAATACAGCGTGATCAATACAAGGGTTCCAAGGGTTGATGCCTTGTCGAAAGTGATGGGTAACGCCCGCTATGCCGACGACCTCTCGATGCCCGGTATGCTCTACGGCGCACTCCTGCAGAGCCCCCTGGCACATGCAAAGATCCTCAATATTGATATTTCGAAGGCACAAAAACTTCCCGGGGTAAAAGATATTATCACTGCCCGCGAGGCAGGCCGTATCCGGTTTGGTGTCAGTCCCGCACGGTACGATGAAACGATCTTCTGTCATAATAAGGTGAGATATGTCGGTGATGAGGTCGCTGCGGTTGCGGCTATCGACGCCGATACTGCCCGCGAGGCCGTTTCTTTGATCCAGGTCGATTATAAAGAATTACCGCCTGTCCTTGATATATTTGAGGCTATGAAGGAAGGGGCGCCGCTGATCCACGATGATTATCCAGGGAACATCGGGGCCGAGGTGCATCAGGAATTTGGTCATGTCCGGGCTGCCTTCAAGGGATGCGACTACATACGGACAGACAGGTTCACGAACAAGAAACAAGACGGGGCCTTCCTTGAACCGCAGGCCTGCCTTGCCGTTTTTGATCTCAATGGTCAATTGACACTCTATACCTCGACGCAGACGCCGCATTACGTCCAGAGGACCCTGTCGATGGTTCTCAATATCCCCATCGGGAATGTGCGGGTTATACAACCTTACGTAGGGGGAGGCTTCGGTCCGAAGGCATCGGCGAACACCATTGAGCTTGCCGCATCTCTGTTTTCAATGAGGACGGGAAGACCTGTCAAGATGACCTTCACGAGGGAACAGGTTTTTATGCACTCCCGCGGCCGTCACCAGTTCTTTCACGAACTGACTACGGGCGTGAAAAAGGACGGGAGGCTCGTTGCGCTCCACAATACCTGCTACCTCGACGGCGGGGCCTATTCAAGTTTTGGCATTGCCACAGTCTACTATGCCGGGTCACTTCTTGGCGCGCCCTACAAGCTCCCCAATATGAAATACGACGGGTACCGCGTCTATACGAACAAGCCGGCCTGCGGAGCCCAGCGGGGACACGGCGGCGTTGCCGCACGGGCTGCCTTCGAACAGCAGCTCGATATCATTGCCGGGGAACTCGGCATGGACCCCATTGAGTTCAGGCTGAAGAACATCATGCAGAGAGGGGATGTGACCTGTAATGATTTTAACATGAGCAGTCTCGGCATGAAGGAGTGCATAGAGGCAGTGCGAAATGATTCAGGTTGGAAGAAAAAAAAGAAAAAACTGCCGAAGGGCAAGGGTATCGGCATGGCGTGCGGTTTCTTTGTCTCAGGCGCAGGCTATCCCATATACCGTTCCGAGACCTTCCACTCCACTGCCATGATCAAGCTGTCTGAAGATGGAGGAACAGCCGATCTCTATACCGCCGCGGCAGAGATCGGTCAGGGTTCGGACACGATCCTCACGATGATCGCAGCGGAGGCGCTGGGAGTCGGAGTTAAAGACGTGAAGATACGCTCCGGGGATACGGATTACGGCATTGACCTTGGCGCCTATTCGTCACGGCAGACCCTGATGGCCGGTCACGCGGTAAAGCAGGCCGCAGAGGACGTAAAGAGACAGGTCCTTGAGGTGCTTTCAGGGAAGCTGGGAATCCCTGTCAATACAATGGATATAAAGGATGGGATGGTTCTCTTCAGGAAAAAGGTAAATTTTTCGGGGTTGCGGTCATTGTATGAAAAGGAACACCGCGGCTGGCCCGAACAGCCGGGGGGTAACGCGCTCACCTTCAAGGAAGCAGCCCGCATCGCCTACCTCGAGAAAGGGGTTGTCGTGGGAGGCGGAGCATATAAGCCGGGAGAACTGGGAGGCACCTATAAAGGTGCTGCCGTGGGGACATCTCCTGCCTACGGATGCTCGGCACAGGTCGTTGAGGTCACCGTCGATATGGAGACCGGCAAGGTCACCGTCGATAACATGACCGATGCCCATGACTGCGGGTTCGCCATCAACCGTACCAACGTGGAGGGACAGATGCAGGGTTCCCTCTCGATGGGACTGGGCGAGACCTTCTTCGAGGAGGTAAAGTTCGACAACAAGGGGAAGATAGAGAACCCCACACTGGGAGAGTACCGGATACCGACCTCCCTCGATATGCCGAACGTAAGGACGATCATCGTCGAGAGCGACGAGCCGAACGGTCCCTTCGGCGCGAAAGAGGTGGGGGAAGGGGCGATCATGCCCACGATCCCTGCGATACTGAACGCGATCTATGATGCCGTCGGCGTGCGCATCACCGAGCTCCCCGCCACATCGGAAAGGCTGCTGATGGCAATAAAAGAGAAGAACAAAAAGTGAATAGTCGATAAAAGGTGAAAAGTGAAAAGCAGAAAGCCATCAGCATACAGCCATCAGCGTCGATTATCGATTATTGAGTGACGAGTATCAAGTATCGAGTGGCCAGTACCGCATCCTCTCATCTTCCCATCCTCGCATCTTCTGTTCTCCTCATGACGGTTTGCTACAAGGACCTCCTGATAATGTGTTGATGAATTATCCGGGTTTAATGAGGTCTGCGGGAATCCTTTGAGAATGCGTAGAACACAAGACCGCAGACCATACCCAGGAGACATATGAAGAATGCCGTATGATAGCCCTGGGGAGGGTAGGAACGATCGGCACGCACAAAGGCCTCAACTATAACCCCGATTACCTGCATTAAGACCGCGCCGCCCGATATGACAAAGAAGTTTACCCCTGCTATGGCTGTTCCCGACATGTTAAGAGGAAAAAGATCCTTGATATGTGTGTATGCCAGCATCCCGAAGCTGCTGAATATACCCATGAAAAACAGCAAGACCGAGAACACGAGCGGACTGTTAATATCAAATATCCCTGTAAGCGGTACAAGACAGAGTGCGTAAAGGCCTAATCCCGTGAGAATGACGGTTTTTCTGGAATAAAAAACCCTGTCGGTCAGGTACCCTGCTATCGGGGAACCGATGATCATCCCGATGGAGAGCATCATCAGGAGATTGCCGGTTTTCATCTGTGTCAAACCCTTTATGTCCATGAAATAGGGTCCAAGCCATAATCCCTGCAACGCGACGAATGTACCGTATCGGAAGAAGGCTACAGCGCCCAGTTGCCAGAACGACAGATTGCTCACGACCAGCCGGAACGACTCCATGATGCCTGTTTTTTTATCCTGAGCAGACAAAGGCGTGTCGCCGTGTTGCCTGTTCCTGCCGTCACCTTTCAGGACCCAGAAAAGGAGGATCGCGAGGACGACGTTTATGCCCCCTGCGTAGAACAATGTCTGTCTCCAGCCTATTGTCGCGTTGAGGTATGCCAGGGGTGATGTGGCAAGGACGTTTCCCAGTGTTCCAATGGAGATGATAGTCCCTGAAAGTATGGCGAATCTTCCTGCCGGAAACTGTATGACAAAGACCTTCAGGCTCCCCATCAGAACCGATGCCATACCGATACCCAGCAGGGTTCTTCCCATAAATGCTGATGCAAAAGAATCCGCAGAACCGAATACAATGGCCCCTGATGCACCTACGAGAGAGAAAAAGGTTATGACGATCCGGGGTCCTATCTTGTCGAGAAGTACCCCCATGGGGATCTGGCAAAGGGCGAAAGAATAAAAAAAGGCGCTGCCGAGTGTGCCGAGTCTTTCAGCATTGAGGTGAAGATCCCGCATCAGATCAGGGGCGATCACCGCGTTTGTGACACGGTAAAACATGGAAAAACAGAATATGGAGGAGAGGGCTGCAAAGACTAAGATAGGTCTCAACTGAACGGTTTCCTCCTTTACTGGGGCTCACGTCGCCCCCTCTTCGGGCATAAACCCGAAGAGACTTCCCTTCTCGCCCGAGAACGGGCTATGAAAACTATACTGGTACTGTGGGGCTCACGTCGCCCCCTCTTCGGGCATAAACCCGAAGAGACTTCCCTTCTCGCCCGAGAACGGGCTATGAAAACTATACTGGTACTGTGGGGCTCACGTCGCCCCCTCTTCGGGCATAAACCCGAAGAGACTCTCGCACCCACTTCGTGGGTACCCGGCCCAAGAATGGGCTAAGAAATATATGCGGGTACGTCACCCGGGTACCCGCCTGCGGGTGCTATTTTTGAATGCAATCCGGTATTACATATTGGCGATGATCGGACTGCCGAGAGGTACCTTGTAAATGGTGACATAAGGTCTGCATTTTGCCTGAAGCAGAAAGGATATCTTTCCTTTCAGGCCTGCTTCTTCTGTCAATGTGTCGTAGTTCCCCCCTCCTTTTGAAATGACCAGATCCGATCCGTATATCAGTGTTTTTAATTCCTGCGGAAGCTTTTCAATGATCGTACCGGGCAGGGGTTGCCGGATGCCGTTCTCAATGGTGTGCGTTACAGCGTCCATTCCCGCATACAGGGCGTCTTTCAGGGTTGCGTCATTCAGTACAGGGAGTGTCCGCGTAACAAACGTCACATTACTGCCGAAATGTTCCTGAATAATCTCTATGAGGATCTTATCAAAGACGATCTCACCACAGTTATCGCCGAAGAAGATGATCTTTTTTGCCTTGCTCAGCCTTTCCCTGAATTGTTCTGTGTCCACGGCGTCCAATGAAAAGCTCTGCAGTTTTTGAATGATTCCTTCTACCGGTTGATCTGTCCCGGTTGTCATTATATCTATGGCGTTCCCTGATATAGAGAATTTTATTGCTGAAGCCAATGGGTCATTGCTGCTGAGAACAGATTCTTTGACAGATGGATGAAGCCTGAGCGCTGTATCGTTCTGTTTCTTTTTCACTTCCTTCAATGGATCTTCAATCCCCGATATCTCCTGAAACATGACCCAGAGGTTTCTTATTATTTCAGGAGAGGTGATCTTGAAGTCATGCGGAGTCTTTGGTCTTTGTTGTTCGATTGCATCTGTGAACGTTTGTATTGCGTGTTCGTTGTTCAGAGAAATGCGGGCAACTTCCATGAACATCTTCGTTATACAGGGGAAGCAATCAGGCCAGATGTACATAAGAACCACCCAAAAGACGTGAAAAGTGAAAGGTGAAAAGTGTAAGGTTAAAAACCAAAGATACTTCGCTTAATAACACACCCGTTCCTTGTTTCATGTTTTCTTGTACTATAGAGGATTGCGCAACAATCTTCAACCGATTTCAGCAGACACCCTTCGTAAGACGTAAGGCGTGAGAGGTGAGGGGATAAACCCAGTGAAAGGTGATAGGTAATAGGTGATAGGTCATTGCGAGCCCGCAAGGCGTAGCGTTTTGTCATTGCGAGCGTAGCGTGGCAATCTCAATAATAGATTATGTCTTATGAGATCGCCACGTCGCTTCGCTCCTCGCGATGACAATATAATGCGATGACAATACAATAAAGACCTTGTTCCTGAACCTTTCATCCTCTTTTTGTCCCTTTGTCTTTTATCCCTCGGTTTGTTCCGCCTTATGTTTTTTACTCTCCGCTCTCCGCTCTTTGCTGTAATTCCACTTACGGATATTTCGCCATGAGCCATGTGAAAGATATGGTTTTTCGGTGAAAAAAATAATAGAATACCAGACAATGAGTCCGGAGGATCCGTTAGGCGTTAAGTAGTTTAACCCCTTACGACTCACGTATAAAGAGGGACATTACCGTGCATGGCAGGAAGATCGAGATTACATTTAACGGTATGAAAGAAATGGTTCCGGAGAATACCACGATTACTGACTTGATAAAATTAATGAAAGAGAAAGACTCCGGTCTTATTGTGGAACTTAATAACCGCTTTGTGTTTCCTCAGAAATATCCGGAGGCCGTCCTGTCCGATGGGGATAAGGTGGAATTCATCAATCCTGATTTCGGAGGGTGACAGCTATCAGCGAACAGCTATCAGCAATCAGTTTGTGAAACTCTAAATTCTTATATCGAAGCATTAAACAAATTTAAATGCAGACCATAAGGCGTCAGGCGTGAGGGGAGAAGCGCAACAGAGAGCGGGGGACAAAGGCGTGGCGACCCTGTTGGATGAGATTGCCACGTCGCTTCGCTCCTCGCAATGACAATATTAATGAGAAACCTTGAACGTAGAACGTTGAACGGATTTATTCACTATGCCATATGAGCAAGGCATCGATGAAGGCACGAGCAATCTTTGACAGGCTGTCTTCATTGAGATACGCGATATTTGTATTCATGGTGATAGAAACGTCAGAGATTGTGATCTCTTTCAATAGCCCCTGTGAGAGTTCTTTTTCCACGGCAGACCTTACAATGAAAGAGGCTCCTTCACCCCTCTCTAAAAGTTCCTTTATGAATTCGAGGTTGCTTGCCTCATACAGTATGGCAGGTGTAAGGCGCATCTTTTTGAACATATCCATTGCTGCTTTGCGGGCAGCTGAGCCTTCCTCTCTCATTACCAGAGGAAAACGCGTGAGTTCTTTCATGGTAATCGAATCTTTTTTTGCAAGGATATGGTCAGGAGAGGCCACCAAGAGGACTTCTTCCTTTCCAAAGGCGATGCTGCAAAGAGATTTCGGATATTCAGTGTTTGCCACAATAGCCAGTTCGTTTTGCATATTGAACAGACTTTGAATCATTTCCAAGGAACTCCCCTCGTTTAAATGAATACTTACCCCAGGATAAAGTGCATGAAAACGCGATATGTAGTTTGGCATGAGATAACGCGCGTAGGTTTTTGTTGTTCCGATATGGAGTGTGCCTTTTTTTACTTCTTTTATCTCATTGATCGCCTTCTCTGCCTCGTTTTCGAGCTCAAATATCTTTTGTGCATATTCGAGGAGTAATTTTCCTGCCCCGGAGAGAAAGACCTTATTGCCAATTTTAATAAAGAGTTTTATTTGCAGCATCTCTTCCAGTTGCTTTATCTGGATAGAGACAGCAGGTTGCGATATGGAGAGACGTTCCGCTGCCCTTGAGAAATTCAGTTCTTTGGCAGATTCGTAAAAAACCCTCAGGTGGTTAAGATTCATTATAATGAATTATTCCATAACTTTTATTTATATACCACATAATTATTATGTATTGGACAATATTTGCTATTATGTTATTCACAATATAAACACAAAAAAATTTAATAGGAGGGGGAAGAATGAAAGAGCTAAGAGAGTTTATAGCAAAATGTGAAAAAGAAGGAGAGCTTAAGAGGATAAAAACCAAAGTAGACTGGAATCTTGAAGTTTCTCATATTGCAAAACTGAATGAAGAGAAAAAGGGTCCTGCGCTTTTATTTGAAAATGTGAAAGACTATAAAATACCTCTCCTTACATCTGCCTTTACAACACCAAAAAGATTGGCCATTGCCCTTGGAATGCCGCTCAATTATTCAATGTGTCAGATGGCAAAGGAATGGATGAAGATTACCACAAAACAACTGACAAAACCAAAGGTAGTTAAAAGTGGTCCTGTCCAGGAAATGATTGTGAAAGAAAAGGATATAGATCTGCTCAGAGATTTTCCCGTACCTTATATGTATCCTCAGGATGGAGGCAGGTTTGTCGGAACAGCAGAATATCTTATCACAAAGGATATGGAGACAGGATGGACCAACCTTGGGACATACAGAATGCAGGTCCATGACAGAAACCACGCAGGTATCCAGATTATAAAAGGGAAACACGCTGATTTCCATTTTAACCAGTATAAGAAAGCCAAAAAACTTATGCCTGCCGCAGCAGTAATCGGGTGTGATCCACTTCACTTTCTGGTATCGAGTACTCTGGTTGGTGCACAGGTAGATGAGTATGATATCATCGGCGCATTGCGTGGCGCGCCTGTTGAAGTTATCAAAAGCGACCTTACAGGTTTGATGCTGCCGGCTCATGCGGAGATTATCCTCGAAGGATTTATAGACCCGGAAGACCTGAGAGAAGAAGGTCCATTTGGGGAATATACAGGGTATTATTCAGGAAAGAAAGGGGAAGAATGGCCCAAACAGGTACTCCATATCAAGAGAATATTAAGGCGTAAGAATCCGATCTTCTGGTCTACCACAGTCGGCAAACCGGTTACCGATACCCATATGATACAGTCTCTGAATAGAACCGCAACGATGTGGACTGACCTTGAGAACATGAGGGTCCCGGGTATTCAATCTGTTTACCTGCCTCCTCAATCCGGTGGGAGATTCTGGGCTATCGTTTCAGTCAAAACTATGTATCCGGGTCATTCAAACCATGTTGGTACTGCAGTTATATCAACCACCACAGGCCACTACGGCTTAAAAGGTGTAATAGTGGTAGATGCGGATATACCGGCTGATGATATCGATAAAGTCCTCTGGTCCCTTTCAATGCGCTATGACCCGTACCGTTCAACAGAGATTATAAAACGCGGAAGGTCTACGCCTCTCGACCCTGCCCTCCCCATTGAGGCAAGAGACATTGTGTCGAGAATAATTATGGATGCTACCGTTCCATATGAATGGGCAAGAAAACCAAATGAGGTCTTTCTCGATGAAGAAATGGTAAAAAAGGTTCAAGCCCGCTGGAAAGAATACGGACTTTAAAGGGTAAAGAAATAGTATTCAGCACTCAGCAGCCGGCTTTCAGCGAGACTTTTTCGATTTAGTTTTTTTGCTGTAGGCTGATAGCTGATCGCTGACGGCTGAGATAAGGGGGAAGTATGAGACCAATACGATATACAGATGAAATGATAGCAGAGTTTCAACGTGACGGATACTGGACTGACGAAATCTTCTATGATTTCTGGGCAAGGAATGCAAAGGAGCTGAAGGACAGAGAGGCGCTTGTTGATTCAAAATACCGTGTGACCTGGGCACAGGCGAAGAATCTCATCGACGCCCTTGCCCTGGCATGGGTAAAACTGGGCATCCCCAAAGACGCGCGCGTGATCATCCAGGCGCCTAACAGTGTTTACGGTTTTCTCGCCCGTGTTGCAAGCGAAAGGGCAGGTCTTATCTCCCTTACCGTGTATCCTTATCTGAGGGAGAAAGAGCTGGAGT
>JAQTNJ010000102.1 GCA_028713955.1 Syntrophorhabdaceae bacterium | reverse complement strand
CCTTTGAAGAGTTCGAGGCGAGGACGGGGCAGGTACTCTATATATCGGCAACACCAGCAAAGTACGAACTCAATAAGGCAGCGGGGATGGTAGCTGAACAGGTTATACGGCCGACGGGTCTCATGGATCCCGCTATCCACCTTCGGAAAGCAAAAAACCAGATCGAGGAGCTTATCCCTGAGATACAGGAGACCATCGGGCGAAAAGAAAGGGTACTCATCACAACGCTTACGAAAAGGTTTGCCGAAGACCTTACTGATTTTCTCCTGGACCGGAATATCAAGACAAAATACCTCCACTCCGATATTGACACCCTGGAGCGTGTCGCCATCATCAGAGACCTGAGGATGGGAAAATTTGATGTCCTTGTCGGCGTTAATCTCCTCCGGGAGGGGCTTGATCTGCCGGAGGTATCACTCGTGGCGATACTCGATGCCGACAAGGAAGGGTTCCTCAGGTCAGAGACGTCCCTGATACAGACCTGCGGCAGGACTGCACGGAATATCAACGGAAAGGTGCTCATGTTCGGCGATGTCGTGACGGAGTCCATGAAAAGGGCAATCGGAGAAACGCAGAGGAGGAGAGCCCTCCAGAAGAGGTACAATGAGGAACACGGCATCACACCGGAGACCATCAGGAAATCCGTTGTCGACGTCCTGTCGTCCATTTATGAAAAGGATTACTACACGATCCCTGTCGACGAATTTGAAGAAAAAGGGATAGAGCCGAAAAAGCTGTCCAGGATGATGAAGAAACTGCGGAAAGAGATCAATGAGGCGGCAAAGAGGTGGGATTTCGAGAAGGCCGCCAACCTGAGAGACCGGCTTCTGCAGCTTGAGAAGATGGAGATCACCCTGTGATAACGGAACAAGAGTTCAATACCCTGCCTGAATCCTCCGGCGTCTATATCTTCAGGGATAAAGAAAAGAACATCATCTACATCGGCAAGGCAAAGAACATAAAGGAAAGGGTCAGGAGCTACATGGCCGAAACAAAACGGGACATCAAGACCGAGCGGCTCGTTGACAAGATTGAAGAGGTCGAGGTCTTCCTGACAAAGAATGAAAAAGAGGCATTCCTCCTGGAAAACAACCTTATCAAGGAGAACAGGCCGCGCTATAACGTGAACCTCAAGGACGACAAGAGCTATATCTCATTGAAGCTGACGGTCAATGACCGCCACCCTGCCCTTTACCTGACAAGGGAGATCGAAGATGACGGTGCCCTTTATTTTGGTCCCTACCCCCGTTCAAGAGATGTAAAGGACGTATTAAAACTGATCCAGAACTTTTATGCCATACGGAGATGTAAAGACAGTGTATTCAAAAAACGGAAAAGGCCCTGTATCCTTTTTCAACTGGGAAAATGTCCCGGACCCTGTACTGAAAAGATTGATGACACCGGTTACCGGAATATGGTGTCCGAGCTCGCGGATTTCCTCTCCGGACGAAGTGAAAATCTTCTGAAGGAGCTTGAACGGCGGATAACCCGGGCGATCTCCTCGTGGAAATTCGAAGAGGCGCAGGCCCTTAAGGAGCGATACCTCGCCATCAAGGGCATGATGGAGAGGCAGAGCGTCCATGAACACCTCGGTAAAGACAGGGATGTGTGGGCGTTTTCCGGGGGAGACCAGAAGGTTCACATCGTCCTCCTCAGCTTTAAAAAAGGGGTGCTTATCGCGAAAAAGACCTTCAGAGAGCCTTCTGTCGCCACCACTTTGCACGAGATCATTCCGACCTTTCTGTTCCAGTATTACAACCTACGGCCGGTCCCTGAAGAGATCATCGCTTCAGAGAAGATAAGGGACGCAGAGCTTCTTGAAACATATCTCCGGGATAAAAAGAACGGTCCTGTCAGGATATACGGGCCGGACGAAGGAGCTGCAGGGGAGATCATGAGACTCGCCCTCGAAAACCTTCACGAGACCGAACCAATCCCCAAAGAAGAGGCCTTTAAAAAAACCCTTCACCTGAAAAGGATACCAGGCAGGATCGAGATCTACGATATTTCACACAGCCATGGCAAACATCCCACAGGGGTCATGGTTGTATTTGAGAAGTTCAAGGCAGCCAAAAGATCCTACAGGGTCTTCCACATAAAAGAGGCGCCGTCAATGGATGATGTGGCAATGATAGGGGAAACGCTGCAAAGGAGATTGACAGACACCAGGATCGTTCCTCTCCCTGATCTGTGCATCATAGACGGAGGCAAGGGACAACTGTCGGCAGCCATGAAAATACTTAAATCCCTGAACATCAACAGTGATGTCATCGGCGTCGCAAAAGGACAGCGAAGGAAAAAGATGGAAGACCTCATCTACATACCGCTTCGCAAAAACCCCCTCCTGTTGTCAAAATCTTCAATCGTGTTCAGGGAGATCCTCCGGTTGCGGGATGAAGCACACAGATTCGCAGTGACCTCTCACAGGCGATGGAAAAAAAGGGAGGACCTACTTTGACAATACCTTTACAATTGACCTGATAATATCCCTGTCCGTAAAGGGCTTATCCAGGAACCCGTCGGGCCTGTACTCTTTAAGTTTTACCCGTTGTTCGTCACCCATGAAACCACTGGCGATGATCACGACAACATCTGAGCGAATCTCCCTGATCTTCTTCAGTACATCATCGCCCTTCAGTCCCGGCATGATCATATCAAGGATAATAACCTTAACCTCATCGATATGATCCTGAAAGATCCTCAGGCAATCCGTGCCGTTCCCTGCTTCCAACACCTTGACCCCGGCCTCTGCAAGCGTTCTTTTTAAAAGTTCCCTTATTATCTCCTCATCATCGACAACAAGAATGGTTTTGCCTTCGATGATCTCACTGTTTTGTACCTTTTCCTGCGCTGTCTTTTCTTTTATCCTGCCTACCGGCAAGGGCAGGTGAAGACAAAATTTCGTGCCCCTCCCCTCGCTGCTTTCTACCTCAATGAAGCCGCCATGTTCTTTTATCACCTTATCAACGAGGTACAAACCCATACCCAGATTGGAGCCGTTCCCCTTCGTAGTAAAATAGGGCTCAAAGATCTTCTGCTGCAATTTCTCATCGATCCCCGTCCCGGTATCTTCGATCTCAATAAGCGCAAATTCCCCGCTATTGCCGTAGTCTCTCCTTTCAGTCCTCACCCGTAAAGAACCCTTGCCTTCCATAGCATCTTTCGCATTGACAAAGAGATTAAGAAAAACATTCTGAAGCTCCGTTTCGTCACCCTTGATAGGGGGTATGGCAGGATCGAACGATTTTTCAATCTCTATCTCTTTAAAGCTCTCCTTCAACAGATAAAGGATATCGTCGAGGAGATCGTTGAGAAGAACGATACCGGTTGTCCTCTTCTGTCTCCTTGAAAAATTGAGCAGATGCTGCGTCAGTTTGGAAGCCCTCTGCGCGGAATGTTCGATAGCCTCCGCATATCGGAGTAAAGCCGGATTATCGGCGAGGAATTTTTTCATCAACGAAGAGTACCCCAGCACTCCCGTCAAAAGGTTATTAAAATCATGGGCAATACCACCGGCGAGCATCCCCACGCTGCCCATCTTCTCGCGCAACAGGTGCTCTTCTTTTTTGATCGCCTGTTCCGCAACATCCTTAAAAATGATGCCCCGCAACGTCCCGTCATCTCTATCTATCTGAACAGGGAAACGCTCTATCGTGAAGATCTTATAGACATTACCGGATTTATAGGTCACCTTCCCATAGAGCACGCCATTTTCTCTGAAGATTTCGTCGGTCACGCCGGGGATGACCTTGTCGATCCTCTCCCCGGTAAGAAAGCCTTTTTGCGTCTCGAATTCATTCTTTGCCTTTTCATTGACATAGCAGACGAAACCATCCTTATCGACAAGCATGAAGGCATCGGGGAATCCGTCAACGATATGTTCAAAGGTGGTCTTCCCTTCGATATCCTGTTGATAATCATGGCCATTGATATTCAGGATCAGGGCTTTATTATAAATGTCACAGACTATTTCCAGTTCCCTCAAGTATCTCAATTGGATATCCATATAGTATTTTTTGCCAAGGAGAACGAAACCTATGGTTCTGATGTCCTGCTTGAGAGGATATATATAGACAACCCCGTATCCGAATGCATCGTCTATAATTGCCGGCACAGTGGTGTTGCCGTTTTTTATCAAAACACTTTTACTGTCGATGCTGTCCTCTGTACCGTCTATGCTATAGAAACCCTCGCGGATTGTGCCGTTTCCGTCTAAGATGATCTTGCACATATCGAAAAACGATTCCTCTACAAAAATCTTCGGCATATTCCTGACGAGGCTTTCACTGTTGTCAATACTGTTCATGATCCGCATGATAATGGAATAGTTATTTACAGCCCTCTCATAAAAATTCCACTGCACTTTTAGTGATTCAGATTTGAGATCACCGTGTCTCATACTATACCAGCTGTAAAAAGTTCATGATCTTTTCCATCTCCCTGGTTATACCATTTTTTTCTTTCTGGAGGATAAGACCCTCACTTGTGTGTACGTTTTCAGGAAAAAGGAGGAACTGGTCGGCAGCGTTCACTATGTTTACAAGAGACGCGTATGCGCCGGCATAGCCCTTTTCGTGGTGGTGGCGGATGACATTGCCGAAATAATCAGGGAACTTCCACTTGATAGAGATGATATACCCCGCCTCCTGGTGGTCTATGCCGAACCTCTGCTTCTCCAGAACACTTGCATCCTGCCCATTCCTCTCGGCCTCACGGACCAGTGCCCCATAGTTCTCCACGCCGAGATAAAAAACGATCTTTCCGATATCATGGAGTAATGATACCGTATATATCTTCTGAGGATCTTCAATGAGCATCCTTTCTGAAAGGATCTTGGCGGCACAGGCTACCTTGATGGAATGTTCCCAGAGGCCGAAAAGGTCTTCTTCTTTCAGCCTGAGCTTTTTCAGGATATTGTCCATGAACAAAAGACATGTCACGATACCCTTGATCTCTTCAAAACCTATGGTAAGCATGGCACGCTGTAGGTGGAAGATCTCAACGCCCCTGCTGTAGTATGCCGAGTTGGCAATGCTGATGATCTTTGACGAGATGGCCTGATCGTATTGCACCACATCGCAGAGATCATTGAAGGACGAATTTTTGTTGCCCAGGATATGAAAGACTTTATTGATGATGCCGTTCAGCGTCGGGATGATCTTTAAATCTGTGGCCTTTTGCAGCAGGGTATCTCTAACAGTAAGATTCATCATGGCTTCTATATACCTTTTCGAACAAATCAGTGAAAAATTAAGTTTTTTTTGAAAAAAACCGGAAAAATATAGACCATATTACACAAAAAGACCATAAAAGTATCCCCTCAGTCTCAATTGCAATGGTATCATGCCGGACAAATTTCGAAGACTGGGGGGATACACACAAAATACCAAAGAACTTGACTTTGAAAGTATTTTCTACTATGCTGTTATACTTTTTGGAGGTGCAGCAATGGGAATCGGACTTATAGGAAAAAAGATCGGCATGACCGAGATATTCGATGAGCACGGCGGCATGATACCGGTCACCGTCATACAGGCAGGACCCTGCTATGTTGTACAGAAAAAAGGTCTTAAAAAGGAAGGATATGCTGCCCTCCAGTGCGGTTTTGAACAGATCCAAAAGGTGCAGCGGGTCAATAAACCCCTTTCGGGCCATTTTAAGAAAGTATCTGCAGCACCGGCAAAAATTCTGCGGGAGTTCAGGGTTACGCCCGAAGATCTGGAAACATACGATGTGGGTTCAACCTTTTCGGTTGAAATATTTGAACCCGGTGAATTCGTTGATATTACCGGTACTTCGAAGGGAAAGGGTTTTTCCGGCGTAATAAAAAGACATGGCTTCCACGGGGCTCCGGCTTCGCGGGGCAGCCACGAGTTCTTCAGGCACGGCGGCTCCATCGGCCAGAACATGACACCCGGCAGAACCATGAGAGGCATGAAGATGCCGGGACACATGGGTGCGAAAAAGGTGACCATACAAAACCTGAAAGTCGTAGATGTGCGGAGCGATACGAACATCCTTCTCGTGGAGGGTGCCATACCAGGTCCGGCAAATGGGTTTGTGATCATAAAAAAGGCTGTCAAGAAACAAAAATAACCGGCAAAGATGGAAGACAGGAGTCAGAATACAGAAGTCAGAATATTTTTTTAATTCTCCCTTCCTCCTTTCCGTTTCGTCGCTTCTCCCCATCTCCGCTTCTCCTCGTGGCCTTTCTATTGACTTTAAACATCCCAGACGATAGATTATGTCTATGTTCACTTTAAGTGTTAAAGATTCCTTTGCCGCTGCCCACCGGCTGGAAGGCTACCAGGGAAAGTGCGAAGAACTTCACGGGCACAACTTTGTTGTTGAAGTCCTTGTCGCAGGTGAAAAACTCGGGGATGACGGCCTCCTTGTGGATTTCAAGGTCATCAAAGGATACCTCCATGATATCCTGGACAGGCTTGATCATAAATACCTCAACGAAATCAGTTTTTTTACTGCCAGGGCAAGTTCGGCAGAATACATTTCCATGTACATATACGATGAGATGAAAAAGATTATCAGGGAGGAGAATATTTCTCTGAAAGAAGTCAGGGTATGGGAGTCAGAGAAGGCATATGCGGCATATGGTATCTAAAGCAGACATGATAGATGTACAGAATATGGAAGACACGAGAAAGATAGAGATCGATAAGGTCGGTGTAAAGAATGTCAAGTATCCTATTATCGTGATGGACAAGGTAAACAGTTTCCAGCATACCATCGCAACCATAGACATGTATGTCAACCTTCCTCACAATTATAAAGGCACCCATATGAGCAGGTTCGTCGAGATCCTCCACGATAATAAGAACATGATCAACATGAAGAACTTTCCCGGCATACTGAAAGAGATGAAGGACAGGCTCAATGCTGAATCTGCTCATATGATCGTAAGATTCCCCTATTTCATGAAAAAGGAGGCGCCGGTCTCAAAGACCCAGAGCTTTCTTGAGTACCACTGCGGTTTTTCAGGCTTCATGGACGACCAGAACAGGATGAAAGAGTTTGTTGTATCCGTGTCCGTACCGATCAACACCCTCTGTCCCTGCTCAAAAGAGATCAGTAAGTACGGGGCGCATAACCAGAGAGGGGTCGCAAAGCTGGATGTGAGTTTTAAAAAATTTTTCTGGATCGAAGACATGATCAATATCATAGAAAGTTGTGCAAGCACCGATGTATACTCTATTCTCAAGAGAGAAGATGAAAAGTACATTACCGAAAAGGCATTTGAAAATCCAAAATTTGTCGAAGATGTGGTAAGAGATATCGCAGAGATGTTATCAAAGGATACAAATATAACGTGGTTTGCCATAGAGGCTGAAAATTTCGAGAGCATCCACAACCACAGCGCATATGCGTATCTTGAAAGAAAAAATGAGGGAGGGAACACATGAAGAAGATTTTCATTTTGTCGTTTATTATGTTGTTGGCATTCTCAGGATGCACATTGTTCCAGAAGGGGACCACAGGTTCTGAAGGAACGGCCCAACCAAGACAGGAAGTGGCCAATCAGGCCTTCTATGGCTTTCCGGACATTCCCGTTCCGAAGGAATTGACCTATGTGCCTGAGAAGAGTTTTATTTACGAAAACCCTGCCATGAGGGCAGGAGTGATGTTTCTTAACGGTAACGTAGATATGCAGTCCCTCGAAAACTATTTCAAGATCAATATGGCAAAGAACGGATGGAGGTACGTCAACAGCTTCCGGTACAAAGACGTGGTGCTTAACTATCAGAAAGAAGACAGGACCTGCAATATCAAGATGTCGCGCGGCGCTTTCCAGACCGAGGTTGAGATCTGGGTAGGACCTGCAGAAAAAACTACCCCGCTGAAAGGAAATGGACCTAAATAAATGGGTTAAGATTCACGTTATCGAGAGCATCTTTGAGATGGACATGCTCAAGGATGCCCTCGATAAAGAAGGCATCCGGTATACCATCAAAGAATACAAGGATACGGCATACGACGGTCTTTTCATACTCCAGAAAGGCTACGCATCGCTTTCCGTCATGGAGTGCGATAAAGACAGGACCATGACGATCATTAAACGGATTAAATCTCTGCCATATGTTGCGCATTCAAAGGATTGACCCCCTCAGCGACATCATCAGCAAAAGGTACGCGGCATTTGTAGGCGCCGGCGGCAAAACGACCTTTATCGAATACCTCGCAGCCAGGGCAATACAACGAGGCAAAAGGGTTGCGCTCACAACGACAACGAAGATCTACGCAAAAGAACCTTACATCCTCACGGAGGAAAAGGCTCTTCATGACAGACCGGATATGCCGTCATACCTCAGGATAGGGAGATCGCTTGAGGGTGGGAAACTGACAGGGGTAACGTTTGACGAGATCAACAGGTTGGGCGAGCTCTTTGATCTTGTCCTTATAGAAGCCGATGGGTCGAAAAGGCTGCCCCTCAAATACCCGGCGGAATATGAACCGGTGATACCCCCCTGTTCAGAAACAATATTCGTTATTGCCGGCCTTGACGGCCTATCCTGCGCAGTCAGTGAAAAGGTCTTCAGATGGGAACTCTTTTGCGACAGAACAGGGATAAAGGCTGATGAGATTATCAGCCCGGATATCTTTTTACGTTTTTTTTCCCGGGATATCCTGTTGAAAGATGTCGACGAAAGACAATGTACCATCGTTTTGAACAAGTTCGATACGCTGGCCTTTAAGGGTAATGCGCTCACGCTCGCCAGGGCGTTGCTGAATATAATACCGGAGGGAAAGATCATCACCTCCAGCATACCCTTCGGGATATTCTACAAAATACAAAAAACATAGCGTTTTCCATAATTTGCCGTGAGCTGTCAACCATGGGCCGCAAGCTGCATACCATACGATTTAGCTTGATTTTTACGGCGATATTCTTTTAACTATCCCCTATGGATAACCTGAATATCGCGTCTCCGACCCTTGCAGACATTTATCTGCAGCAGGGACATATTGAGGCGGCCATAGATATTTATGACAAGCTTGTCAGAAAAGAGCCTGCTAATGACCTCTACAGGAAAAGACTTGCGGCTCTTAAAAAGGAATTGAAGGCAAAGGGTAAAACCACCGGATTTAAAAAAATTCTGAAAAAGAAGATCTGGTAAGAACATGAGAGAGAACAGGATTGCGATGGTTCTCAATATCATTGAGGACATGGATCTGGATGCCTGCGTTTTGAGAGGCATGGAAAATATCTTCTATCTGACAGGGTTCAGGGGCTCTGAGGGAACGCTCGTCGTTACCCGTAAGGACCTGTTCCTCCTGACAGACTTCAGATACATAACATACGCACGCGAGGTAACACGGGATATACAGGTCGTGGAGATAAAACTGTTAAAACAAAACCTCTCCGAACTATGCAGGGAACAGGGGATAAAAAAGATCGGTTTCGACAGTTTCCATACAACCTTTAACATATACCAGACATGGAAAGACGCGCTTCTGGATATCCTCTTTGTGCCTCTGGGCAACAGGATCGAAGAGATAAGGAAATGCAAGGATCCGGAAGAGATCGAGTCTATCCTGAAGGCAGTCCGGATTGCCACCGGGGCCTTCCTTGAGGTTTTTGAAAAACCTGTTCAGGGAAAAACGGAGAAAGAGGTCGCCAATGACCTTGACTTTGCCATGAGGAGGCTCGGGGCCGATTGTCCCTCCTTCAATACGATCGTTGCTTCAGGACCAAGGGCGGCGCTGCCGCATGCTGAGCCGACGGATAAACCGATCCTGAAAGGTGAGGCGGTCATTATCGATTTCGGCGCACAGGTGAACGGGTACTGCAGCGATGAAACGTGCACCATATCGGCAGGCAAGACAAACGGCAAGATAGAGGAGATATTCTCTGTTGTCAATAATGCCAGGATCTTTGCCCTGGCAAATATTAAGGTGGGACTCTCCATCAAAGAGTTCGACGGCATGGTCCGGGGATTTATCAAAGACGCCGGTTACGGCGACTTTTTCCGGCACGGCGTGGGCCACGGGATCGGCATAGCGGTGCATGAAACGCCGTCAATCAACAGCAGCGCCGAAGGGGTATTCGAAGAAAACATGGTAGTGACCATTGAGCCGGGTATCTACATCCCGGAACTTGGCGGTGTCAGATTGGAAGACATGGTACTTTTAACAGCTCAAGGACCGCAGATCATTACAAAGATCAGGAAAGACGCGCTTACGATCCGGTAGCCTATCGATGAAAGGATGGATCCTGAGTTATTGTACGTGAATATTCGTGGCAGGAGAAGGAGGGAATGATGGTTGTTTCAACGTCGGAGTTCAGGAAAGGGTTGAGGATTCTCCAGGATAATGAGCCCTTTGTGATCGTTGATTTTCAGCATGTAAAACCGGGTAAGGGCGGAGCCTTTGTGAGAACACGCCTGAAAAGCCTTATCAGTGGAAACGTCCTTGACAGAACATTCAGGTCAGGCGACAAGGCAGAGGTCCCCGAGATGGAAGAGAAAGAGATGCAATTTCTCTATAAGGAAGGGGAAAACTATTATTTCA
>JAQTNJ010000101.1 GCA_028713955.1 Syntrophorhabdaceae bacterium | reverse complement strand
CTTGTCGATTCCTTGAGGTGTTACCAGGGCAACATCTCAAAAACGGCTAAGGAGATTAAGATACAAAGGCCTTCTATTCAGCGGATGCTGAAGCGCTATAAAATAAAAAAAGAAGAGTATATGTAAGAGATATGAATCTTTCGGGTTACATGATACCTTAGAGATACAGACTTTTTTGTTTTGTCTTTTTGGAACCATCTGCGAAAATCTTAAAGAATGAATGTCAGAGTAGTTTAGGAGAGAGTTAATAATAACAATATGATAGAAACCTCACGATGAGCCCGCGACACAAATAGCCCATTTTTTAAGGTCAGGATACAGTATAATCGAGATAGTATGTATCCCCGCAGTTACACATTTCAGGGATCATCATTTTTCAGTATCCTTGGAACAAACAGAATAACAAGCAATATCAATATGTTAATAACCGTTGCCGATAAATAATATTGTGGCATAATAATTGCTGATGTATTTATAAAATGTATCGGGAATTGAATATGAACATGTTATATGAAAAAATTCACAAGACACAGAGAAATCAACGGACACGTTATGTACTGTCAGAGCATGTTGAAAAATCCTTGATCAAAGATCGCCAAAACGGAGGTATCTATGCGCCCAGGTTATTTTGAAGATTTAGAAAGTTTTGTAGAATTGAGTTCTTTAAAATTTGAGTATCTGGAGCCAAATTCATTAAAAGAGGCATGTTCCATGCTCGATCAGTACAAGGAAAAGGCAAAACTGATCTCCGGCGGTACGCAACTTATCCCTTTGATGAAAATGCGAAAGGTAAACCCTGAATATCTTGTCAACCTCAAAAACATACCGAACCTTGAGTACGTTGATTACTACAGCGATTTTGCAGAAGAGGGCGTGAAGATAGGGGCGCTGGCAACGCTTTTTGATCTCGGCCGTTCAGTGATAATAAACGAAAGGGCGAGCGTTCTCGTTGAGGCGATCAACCTGAGAGAACAGCGGCTGAACAAGACCCGATGGGCATATTACATGACCACGATCGGCGGGTGCCTTTCCAGTCCGGATAGTGCGGCGGATATCGCCCCGGCATTGATGATATTAGACGCAAAGGCTGTTATGCAGGGCATTCAGGGTTGGGAAACAGTGCCGATAGAGAATCTTTTTACCAAGAACGGGAACGGAGAAGTATACGAGATCCTCGGAGAGATAAGAATACCAAAGGAGCAGGAAAGTGAAATAGGCCTTGTGTATGAGAAAAGCGTCGGCACAGGAGGGGCACCCAGTATAGGTGCGGCCGTTTTTCTCAGGCTGGATCTAAAACATGTGAATATAGAAGAGATAAGGATCGTAGTGGGTGGGATCGGGGATGCACCTGTTGAGTCACAGGAAGGACCGGCGATAATGAAAGACAATCCTATCGATGACCACCTGATCATTGATGCAGCAGATATAGCCGCCGGCGAGGTCTGCGGCGACTCTGACCCGGAGGTACTGGACAGGACAAGGGAGTTGATAGAAGAAGCAATACGGCATGCCATTGACCGTTCTATCGGCGATTTTGCGCTCGGGTATTAAACAACGTCCCTTATTTACATTATAAGGGGCATAGCGAATATAAAAAAATATGCGAAGGGAGGTAAGCGGGAAATGGCAGAAAAGAGGATCAAATGTCTTTACGGCAGACAGGACTGTATGTTTGTAAAGAAAGGCACTTGTCCACGAGAGGACCAATGCCTGCTCGCAGGTGAGTTGAAGGCCAAGATGAAACAAAAAGAACGTGAAGAAGAAGGAGGTGAGGATCTACAAGATGCTAATACAGGAGAAATTCACAGTGAAAGCGCCTATTCAGCAGGTGTGGCAGTTCATCATTAACCCCGAGCTGATAGGGAATTGCGTCCCCGGCTGCGAGAAGATCGAAGCAATCGATGAACGTACCTATGTGGCGACGGTGAAGGCCGGGGTCGGTCCGATAAAAGTGCGGTTTAAAGTCACCACGTCATTGACCCAGATAGACGAACCGAAACACATCCATATGGAAGCAAAAGGAGCTGATCTGGGCATGGCTGGAAATTTTACCCAGGGAAGCGACGTGTACCTGAGAGAGGTTTCGGCAAGCGAAACCGAGGTTGCATACTCATCGAATGTAACCGTCAACGGCAGGATCGCTCTTTTTGGTGACAGGATTATGCGGGCACAGGCAAAAAAGATTGGTGAAGAATTTATACAGGCGTTGAAAGAAAAAATTGAAGGACACAAGGAGACCTAATTATGAAAGATTTTGAATATTTTTCAGCCAGCAGCCTGCAGGAAGCTTGCTCTTTGATCTCCCAGTACAAAGATGTGGGCAAGATACTTGCCGGCGGTCAATCACTCATCACCCTTCTCAGGCAGAAGCTGATCAGTCCTACATGTCTCATCGATATCAAAGGACTTAAAGAACTCGATTTCATCGAATTCGAAAAGAAGAGCGGCCTGAGGATAGGGGCATTAACAACACACAGAGCAATTGAAAAATCTTCATTAATAAAGGAGAAATACAATGTGCTCTCTGAAATGGAAAAGAGCGTGGCCTCGGTCCAGACCAGGAACTGGGGCACCATAGGCGGCAATCTTTGCAGTGCAGACCCGATCGGAGACCCGGCACCTTCATTGATCGTATTAGGTGCGAAATTAAAATTAGTGAGCGCGAAGGGAGAAAGGGTAGTAGCCCTGGAAGATTTTTTTACGGATTACTTCACTACTATAATTGAGCCTGATGAGATACTCGCTGAGATCCAGATACCGCTCCCTGCACCCAATACAGGGATCGAGTATATGAAGTTTGCCACAATCGAGGCAGGGATAAAGATCGTATCCACATCGGTGGCGATTACCGTTGATGCCGGCAGCGATGTATGCAAAGACGCGAAGATCGTTATGAGCGCCGTAGCACCGATCCCGCTTATTACGAAAAAGGCGGCGGAGATGCTGAAGGGCAAGAAATTGACTGACGATGTGATCGAAGAGGCGGCAAAGATGGCCGCGTCAGAGACTGACCCCACCACAGATGTTCATGCATCAGCCGAATACAGGAAAGAGATCGTGAAGGTACTTGTGAAACGCGCGACAAAAAAGGCCTTTGAAAAAGCGAAAAAGGCTTAATAGCATTTAAAGGAGGAAGTTACGATATGGATGGCTCGAAAAAAACGATAAACGTAAAAGTGAATGGAGAAGCATACGAATTGTCAATAAAGCCCAAGATGACCTTGCTTCAGCTTTTGAGGAATGAGCTGGGTTTAACGGGCACAAAGCAAGCCTGTATGGATAATTCCTGCGGAGCCTGCACCGTGATCGTCGACAAGATGGCCGTGAAGGCATGTTCGGTCCTGGCGATGCAGGTAAATGGAAGAGAGGTTACTTCAATTGAGGGATTGGCCTCCAGAGACGGCAAGCTGACACCCCTCCAGGAGGCATTTCTGGAGCACAGCGCTTTTCAGTGCGGGTTCTGCAGCCCGGGGAAGCTTATGTCTTCCACAGCTATGCTGGAAGAACTGGAAGACCCGACCGAGGAAGATATAAGAAGGGATATGGAAGGAAATCTGTGTCGGTGCACGGGCTACGTACAGTACTTAGAAGCTATTAAGTCAGTGGTCCAGAAGAGAAAGGAGGGAAAGAAATGAATGAGCGCTCTGTAGTAGGAAAACCGTTACCGCGGGTTGACGGCAAGGCAAAATTGACAGGGAGGGCGAAATTTACAACCGATATTGTGCTCCCCGGTATGCTTCACGCGAAATTGTTAAGAAGTCCCCTTCCTCATGCGAAGATCCGCAGCATAGATACGAGTAAGGCAGAGAAGCTGCCCGGTGTTGTAGCAGTGATCACCGGGAAGGATACATGGGGGATCAGGTATGGTTTTGTTGATACGCCGAACTATCCGGCAGAGGAACGCCCGATAGCAGAAGAAAAGGTCCGCTTTATCGGGGAGACGGTAGCGGCAGTGGCGGCTATTGACCCCGACATCGCGGAGGATGCGCTGGACCTTATTGAAGTGGACTACGATCCGCTTCCACCGATCTTTGATCCGGAAGAGGCGATGAAGGACGGCGCTCCCCAGATACACGGCGAGATCACCCGCAACACATCGTGCGCGTGGGAAGACTGGGGCGTCGCGAGAAAGTCGCATTCATACACGCCGGTGAACAATGTCGCCGCGAGGGTGCTTGTTACATATGGCGACGTGGAGAAAGGGTTTGCGGAAGCAGATTATATCCGCGAGGACCGCTCCAGGAGCCCGGGCACTTCACATATGGCTATGGAACCGCACACAATGGTGGCAAGCTGGGATCCCTTTGAACAGAAGCTCGATGTATGGATGAACCACATGGCCTTTGAACTGAAGCGTTACTGGCTGCACAAGACGCTGGATATCCCTATACCGAAGATAAGGATCCACAAGACATATATCGGCGGCGCATTCGGTGGGAAGGCCCCTTGCTTCGACTATGAGGTCATTTGCGGTTTTCTCACAAGAAAGCTTTGCAAACCGATAAAGATAGAGCTTACCAGGGAAGAAGTCTTCTCATCCTGCAGGAACAGCCACCGGTTCGATATCAATATAAAAACAGGCGTCAAAAAGGACGGCACCATTGTCGCCCAGCATTGCAACGTCATCGTGGATGCAGGCGCTTACAAGTGCAGCGCCCCGGTAGCAATGTTCTTAAGCCACGGGATGTGTGACTGCTGCTTGGACCGTAAGAACGTAAGGCACGAAGGTGTGGCGGTCTATACGAACAAGAACTTCAATTTTGCAAGAAGGGGGCACGGAGCGCCCCAGATGCGTCTTGCAGCAGATTCCCAGTACGATCAGATCTGTGAAGATCTGGGCCTGGACCCTGTGGAATTTTTATTGAAGAACCTCAGGAAGAAAGGCGACGTCATCCCCAACGGCGACAGGCTGGACAGCTATGGTCTGCCGGAAGCCATCAAGAGGTCGGCGGAAGCCATCAAGTGGAAAGAGAAGCGCGGCAAACAGAGGGACAAGAACCGCGGCGTGGGTATCGGTATTAATGGAATGTTCAGCGGTTCGGGATACTGGCCCTTTGCATGTACCGCGATCATCAGGCTCAACCACGATGGCACCATTACACTTATGGAAGGCGACTGCGAGTTCGGTCAGGGACCGGACACAACATACAGCCAGATCGCGGCAGAGGCCCTTGGATTAAACTTAGAGGATGTAACCCTGGTTTCGAGCGATTCAGAGCTTTGCCCGATGAACTACAGCAACTTCTTAAGCGGTGGAATGTTCGTTGGTGGAGGCGCGGTATATAACGCGGCCATAGATCTCAGGGAAAAGCTCCTGAAAGTGGCAAGCGAGGTTATGAGGGCAAAACCGGAAGACATCGAGTTGAAAGACAAAAAGGCATTTCTTAAGAGTAACCCGAAAAGGTCTTACACCTTCACAGAGCTCATGAGATATCACATCCAGAAGCACCTGGGTGACCCGCTTATTGGGCACGGATATAAAAAGGCAGTGCCGGAGATAGAATTCTACCCGAGCCTTTCAAAAGGTACCGGAAGATTTACCGATGCCTATGGCTTTACAGCATCTACCGCAGAGGTAGAGGTTGACAGGGAGACGGGCAGGATCAGGGTCATCAAGATAGTAGTGGCCGAAGACAGCGGGTATGAGATAAACACGGCAGTGTGTAAAGGACAGCTGGTAAGCCAGGCGGTACAGGGAATGAGCGACGCCCTGTTCGAAGAGATCATGGATGATGAAGGGCGCGTGCTCAACCCGAACCTTGTCGATTATGAAATACCGAGGGCATTCGATGTCCCGGAGATCGAGGTCATCGACTGCTCAGACTTTGAGCCAAAGGGCCCCTGGGGCGCAAAAGAGATAGGGGAGTGCGCCAGGGCTGCTGTTATTTCGGCAGTGGTCAACGCAATCTATGACGCAACGGGCGTGAGGGTGATGAGAGTCCCCGTAACCCCTGAAAGAATGTTCAACGCATTGAAAGCGCAAGAAAAAAAGTGACCCTTCATAATACCCCCCGTAGAGACCTCTAAAGCCATGAGCTGAGCGAGGTCTCTACCCTCCGTTATTATGATGCGGTGATATGGAGGCGTTGAGAACAGGATGGACACTTTTTTAAGGATGAAAGGTTTTGTGTAATATATGCCGAAGAGACCTCTGGTGTGAGAGGTCTCTTCCTTTTTAAGAGGATTACCGTTAAAGGAAAATGGGCATTAATACGTACAAGGTGTAAGATAAGGCATACCGCACGGAGGAGCAATCTGATGATAGTAAAAACAAATTTTGTCGGCGAGGTTGTATTGAAAATGGAATCGCCGACGTTGAAAAAGGTAGTAAGCGAGTTATCCGATAGGGTTGGTTTTCCTATCTGCTCCCCTGATAGCGGGGAGATCCAGGGTGATTTTAAGATCTATGTAAATGGCGTTGAGTATGAAAATATTGCGAACGGCAACAATGTGGCGCTGAAAGAGAAGGACGAGGTAGAAGTAACAATGGTTATACTGGCAGGAGGATGAGATCCCGGAATCATTCTGCGGCAAGGCCCGTACCATCGGGTGCATCATCCGGGAAGATACAAAAAGGTCTCCGAAAGGATAATCCTTGACGGCTCGTTGCTTCAAAAGATTGCCCTGGCAAGGATGAGGTTGAGTGGTATTGAGAAAATATACGCAGGATAATGCATCCCAGAGATTACATGTAACTTCAGAGATACAAACTCGCAAGTCTTCTATTCAGGTGGTATTCACGCTGTATCGGTCAAAAGATCACTTTCCATGAAACAGAAAAACCAAATGATAACAGCATTTATGACTCGTCCCGGGTCAAACAGTATACTTACCGTAAAGAGAAACAGAGGAATATTGCACAAATGTTCTGCATCTTATTGGTTACATATCTTAGATAATCGTCGTATCGGAAAGTCTTCCCATTAAAAATTAGAACTAATAATAACAAGTAGTTATCAACTATTCTATAAAAAGAGGAAATTGGCATGAATATTGCTGAACTTAATATTGTTCATGTGTAATATCTTTAAATGATGGTTGCAGACATCCTTAGATTTATAGTATTTAGAGGGGAGTTCTGCAAGAGGTGGGGAGGTGGTAGCTGCAATAATACCGTGATTAACCCTTGACATTTCAACAATGAGTGTGTTTAAAAGGATTGAGGTATGGTAAGTCAAAAATCAAAAAGAGGGAGGTAAAAAATGAAGAGGATGATTGTTGTTTCATTGGCTTTGAGTTTTGCAATGCTTTTGCTTTTTTCTTCGTACTCATTTTCAGCTCCGATTGAGCTTAAATTTGCCAATTATTTCCCAATCGGCACAGCACATACAAAGATCATGGAAGTCTTCATAAAGGATATCGAAGCGAAAACAAACGGCAAAGTAAAATTCAAGTACTATCCGGCAGGAACCCTCCTCACCGCGCCAAAGATGTATGACGGGGTCGAGAAGGGGATGGCAGATCTCGGTTTCGCGAATATCGGGTATACATTTGGACGTTTTAAAGAGACAGAAGCGCTTGACATGCCTATCGGGTATAATACCGAATGGGTTGCAACCCATGTGGCAAACGATTTTTATAAAAAATTTAAACCAAAAGAATGGGATAAGGTCCACGTCCTTGCCTTTTCTATATGCGGGCTGAACGTATTGCAGACAACAAAGCCCGTATATAAATTGGAGGATCTGAAGGGCATGAACATAAGGGGCACAGGTTACGTCGGCGAGGTCGTATCAGCGCTTGGAGGAACACCAAGGGCAATCTCGACGCCTGAGGCATATGATGCTGTCTTAAAAAAGGTTATAGATGGTTTATACATATCAATGGAAACATTGCAGGCCTTCAGATATGCAGAGGTGGTAAAATATGTAACAGAGATCTGGCCGATAGGTCAGGGATATACGTTCTATCTCATTATGAACAACAATACATGGAACAAATTACCGGCTGATGTGAAAAAGGTATTCAACGAATATCCCTTTGAGGAAAAACTGGCAGAGATGTGGAATAAGATCGATATAGAGGGGAAGAAGTTCGCCATTGAAAAGGGTGTAAAATTTATACAGCTTTCCCCTGAAGAGAGTAAAAAATGGATCAAAGCCGCTGCCCCCGTTATTGAAAAGTACGTGAAGACAATGGTCTCTGCAGGCCATGGCGAGAAGGAAGTAAGAGGGTGGATAAGCTACCTGAAAGAAAGAAGGGATTATTGGACAAAGAAACAAAAAGAGGCTGGAATAAAATCATCAACCGGTCCTGATTATTTAAGAGTGGAGTTTAAATAAACAAAGAGAGGCCTAAACGATGGAAAGGTTTGAAAGATTCGTAAAAAATATGAGTAAAACCTTTGAATGGGTAGGGGTTGTGGGATATCTTATTATGGTACTCGTAAATGTTATTGATGTCGTCGGGTCAAAGTTTTTCAATTTTCCGCTTCCCGGAGCGTTTGAAGTCACCAGCTTTGCTCAGGTTATTGCCATAGCCCTTACCATTCCCATCGGTCTTTATCTGGGGTTTCATATAAGCATAGATTTTATCCTCGAGAAGTTTCCAGATACCCCGAAAAGATTAATAAACATTTTTGTTTCCATCATCCTTGTCATCTTTTTCGGCTTGATCTTATACCAGACCCTGGAATATGGATATTCCCTGCAAATATCTGACGAGATAGGATCTGTCTCAAAGATCCCGCTTTTCCCGTTTGCGTATGTTATTGCAATAGGTATTGTACCGGTAATACTTTTTTATATTATCAAGACTATGACGTCTATAAAGGGAAGGTAAGACTTATGAACCCAGTTTCGGTATTTATTATAGGGATAATTGTGCTTCTTTTCTTTTTTCTGATAAGAATGCCCATTGCCTTTTCTATGGGTCTTGCCGCCCTTTTAGGGCTTTCATATCTTACATCATTTAGCACAGCCCTTATGTTCATCCCCCGTGATCTTTTTGACTTATTCAGTTCTTATTCTATAAGCGCGATCCCCATGTTTATCCTTATGGGATACTATGGATTTTCGGCAGGTCTCGGAAACAGGCTTTACGAGGCAGCTTATAGTATTTTCGGGCACATAAGAGGAGGTCTTGCCGTCTCTACGATATTTGCCTGTGCAGGTTTTGGGGCGATCTGCGGTTCCTGCACCGCAACGTCTGCTACCATGGGGAAGCTTGCAATTCCAGCCATGAGAAAATATAAGTATAATGACATGCTTGCAGCAGGTTGCGTTGCCGCTTCCGGAACGCTCGGCATCCTCATCCCTCCAAGCGTGGTCCTTCTTGTGTACGGCATTATAACATCGGAATCCATAGGAAAGCTATTTGTCGCCGGTATAGTTCCGGGTATAGTACTTGCTATTTTCATGTCCCTTGCTGTTTATCTTTACTGCCTCAAGAACCCGAAAGTAGGACCACCCGGTGAAAAAATGGCATTAAAAGAACGAATAAGGGCAATTGGAAAAATAATAGATGTAATACTACTTTTTATTGTAGTTATAGGCGGGCTCATTTTTGGTTTTTTTACACCAACCCAGGCCGGCGGAATAGGGGCCGTAGGCGCAATTATTGTTGGTCTTGTAAGAAGGGAATTGACATGGAAATCATTTCTTCTGAATACGAAGGAGGCGCTGAGAACATCCTGTATGATTCTTACCATAATGGGTTTTGCCACAGTTTTTGGTCATTTCATAACATTATCGAATATAACATTTATGCTTTCCGACTGGATCGTTACTTTGAAGATCCCTGGCTTTTTCATTATGATGATAATTATGTTGATCTTTCTTATAGGGGGATGTTTTGTTGATTCATTGCCTTTCATGATCCTTGCCGTCCCTATCTTTTATCCTGTTGTGAAGCATTTAGGATATGATCCTATCTGGTTTGGTGTTATTGTTACCATTTTAACAGGTATGGGTACGATAACCCCGCCTGTCGGCATAAATGTCTACGTAATAAAAGGGATAACAAACGATTTACCGCTTGAGGTGATATTCAAGGGTACATTCCTCTTCTTTGTAGCGATGATGGTGGGCACAATTCTTCTTATTGCGTTTCCTTCCTGGACCCTTTTTCTCCCAAATCTTGTACAATAGAATCCAACTTCCGAAGGTGGAGAAAATTATTGTCATCGCTGGTGTTAAATGTACTTAAATCGCCCGAATAAAATGTCTGATGGAAGATGTCTTTGTCGAGAGCTTTCATGGGATATTCAAGGATGAATGCCTCAACCTTCACCGGTTTAAGATTCTCCGGAATGCCGGGAGACCATTGAGACGAAGCGTTTCGAATATATAACACCAAGAGGCCGTACAGATCTCTTAATGATCTTACTTCTGCAATATATGATGAAGAGAGGATAGTATTGATGACGGCATGGAGACAAAACCTCGTTTATATGCAATCGAAAATTTCTATCACAAAAAAATATTTAATGGATCACACGTTTGAATGAATGCGTCGAGTGTTTGTTGAAAGGTATAGAGTGAAATTTTACTGACCCTACAATGTAAGGAGGTTTTTTATGGCAAAGGTAAAGATGTGGAGACCGGAAGTTGAGACATTACCAAGAGAAGAATTAGAGAA
>JAQTNJ010000100.1 GCA_028713955.1 Syntrophorhabdaceae bacterium | reverse complement strand
CTTCTGCTGCGCCCCGGCAAGATCTGGCATAGAGATGAGGCAGATGGATACAATGAAGAATAAAAGAAAAAGCTTTACCCCTGAATGTTTCATACACAACCCTCCTGAAATAATGAGATTTTAAACACTTTATAGTAAACCTGAGTGCATTTGTCAACAGAATTGCCAAAATATTCGAAGATACAATATTAAAATTCATCATGATAAACAATTAATCATTGTATCAAGGAGAGCTTTCCATGCGGAACCCTCCTTCGGCCTAACCTATTTTATTATACATATAATTAAGATAAAAAAGTCTTTACGGGTTGTGGGGTGAGATTCAGGTTGGTTTATTGTGTGGTGAATGACCGGGCGTAATGTTCAGGCGGCGGCTATTTTAGCCCTTTTCCGCTCAATGCCGTCGAGGATCACCTTGCGGAGTCTTATTGATTCGGGCGTGACCTCCACGAGCTCATCATCGTTGATATAGGAGATGCACTCCTCGAGGCTCATATTGGTGTAAGGCGTGAGGATTACCGCATCATCAGAGCCGGCAGCCCTCATGTTGGTCAGTTTCTTCCCCTTGGCAGGGTTGACGATGATATCGGCCTCCCTGGAATGCTCACCGATAATCTGCCCAGTGTAGACCTTTTCTCCCGGTCCGAGAAAGAGCTTCCCCCTCTCCTGGAGGTTGAAAAGGGCGTAGGCTACCGTGGTGCATTCATCCATGGCGATGAGGACCCCTTTTGTCCTGTTTTTGATCTCTCCCGCATATTCGTCGAAGCCCAGGAATACGTAGTTCATCACACCCATTCCACGCGTTTCAGTGAGGAACTCAGAGCGGAACCCGAGCAGTCCCCTGGTAGGTACCTTGTATTTGAGCCGTGCCATCCCGTTATCCTGGTGCATTTCCAGGAGGATGCCCTTTCTGCCGCCCAGGTTTTCGATGACCCTGCCCATGTAATTCTCATCTACATCGATCGTCAGCTCTTCATGGGGCTCGAGTCTTTTGCCGTCCTCTTCCCTGAATATTACCTGTGGTCTTGTGACCTGAAACTCATAGCCTTCGCGCCTCATCTTTTCAATAAGGATAGAAAGATGGAGTTCTCCTCTCCCCGAAACCTTATATCCCTGCGCATCTTCGAGCTCCTCGACCACAAGGGCCACATCGGAGAGAGTTTCTCTGAACAGCCTGTCTCTTAAATGCCTGGAGGTGACGAACCTGCCTTCCTTGCCATAGAAAGGCGAGTCATTGGGCACGAAACTCATCGATACTGTCGGGGGGTCCACCTCAATCCCTTCGAGGGGTACGGGGTTCAGGGGATCGGTCAGGGTCTCACCGATGGTAATGGACTCCATGCCGGCTACTGCCACTATTTCACCAACACCTGCCTCTTCCGTTTCGGCCTTCTCGGTCCCCCTGAACCGGTATATCTTCGTTATCCTGGCAGGACGTACCGAAGCGCCTGGCGTTGCAACGACAACCTCTTTGTCGATATGGAGGCTGCCGGAGGTGATCTTTCCTGTCGCAAGCCTGCCGAGAAAGGTGGAATAGCTGAGAGAGCTCACAAGCATCTGGAGCGGGCCGTCCGGATCACCGACAGGGGCCGGAATAGCATCGATGATCATGTCAAAGAGCGGTACCATGGACCCTTCCTTTATGTTGTGATCAAGGGTGGCGTATCCGTCCCTTGCTGAGGCGTAGATGACCGGGAAATCAAGGATATGGTCAGGCGCGCCGAGCTTTGCAAAGAGGTCGAAGACCTCGTCCACAACCCAGTCACACCGTGCCGCAGGCTTGTCGATCTTGTTCACCACCACGATCACGGGGAGGTCTAATGCAAGGGCCTTCTTCAGAACGAAATAGGTCTGCGGCATGGGACCTTCAGCGGCATCTACAAGGAGAAGAGCGCCGTCGGCCATCTTCAGGACGCGTTCTACCTGGCCTCCGAAATCGGCATGGCCCGGGGTATCGATTATATTGACAAGATGATCTTTGTACACGAATGAACCGTTCTTGGAGGCAATAGTAATACCCCGCTCTTTCTCAAGGTCCATCGAATCCATGAGACGTTCCTCGACGACCTGGTTGTCGCGGAACAACCCGCTCTGCCTGAAGAGTTGGTCAACAAGCGTCGTCTTGCCGTGATCGACGTGCGCGATGATCGCAATATTTCTTATCCTGTTCTGTTCCATGCTCCCTTTTAAATGTGCCGGTAATACAGCGATAGGGTTAAAATTGCAACAACAAAATACCACAAAAATGCTGAAAAATCAACAGAAAGAAGGGCAAAAGGGGCAAAAGGCTATATTCTTTAGCTATCGAGCAACTCCCTCACCTTTTTGAGCAGCTCATCCGGTTTGAGGGGTTTCAGGATAAGGTCGACCCCTTCCTCGGGTATGCCTTTTTCCTGGATGATGTCATACGTATAACCACTCATGAAAAGGGCTTTCAGGGAGGGCTGCTGCTTCTTTAATGCCCCGAGGACCTCTTTTCCGTTCATCTTTGGCATGATCACGTCAAGGATCACCATATCCATGGTCTGTTCAGAAAATATGCGGATCGCTTCAAGGCCGTCTTCCGCAGTGATAACAGTATAGCCATTTTCTGTCAAAACCATACTGATAAGCTCTCTTACCTCTTTATTGTCTTCTGCTATGAGGATCTTCTCGGTTCCCTTTGGAGCAACATCGGTTCCCTGACTTTCTTTTGTTTCAACACTCTGCGTGATAAGCGGCAGGTAGACGAAGAACGAGGTGCCTTTGTTCGGCCTGCTTTTCACATTTATGTAACCGTCGTGCTGATCAATGATCCCGTAAACCAAAGAAAGCCCGAGCCCGGTACCCTTGCCCACCGCCTTGGTGGTAAAGAATGGCTCAAAGATCTTTGGCAGGACATGTTCATCTATCCCTGTTCCCGTATCGGATACCATGATCTGCGCATATTCCCCGGGTTTTCCAAAACCGTGGGTACTGACAAACTTGTTGTCCATAGTAAAACGGGAAGTGTGTATTGAGATGGTGCCTCCCCCTGGCATGGCATCACGCGCATTGGTTACGAGGTTCATGACAACCTGATCGATCTGGTTCACATCCCCGAGAACGACCGGCCTTTCGTATGTGAGATGGGTCTTAAGCTCAATGTCCTCTGTAAGCAGCCGTGTAAGGAGCTTCTGTATGTTCGTGATAGCATCGTTCAGGGAAAATGGCTTCATGGTAATCTTTTGTTTCCTGCTGAAGGCAAGGAGGCTTTGCGTGAGCTGAGCAGCCCTTTCTGATGAGGTAAGGATCTGGGCAACATAAGAAGATAGCGGGCTGTCCCTGTCAATCTTGAGCTGCAGAAGACTTGCATATCCCATGATGGCGCTGAGGATGTTGTTAAAGTCGTGGGCAACTCCGCCTGCGAGGGTGCCGACGGCTTCCATCTTCTGCGCCTGGAAGAGCTGGGACGCGAGCTGTTTTCTTTCCGTGATATCCTGAAGCGTGCCGGCCACGTAAGAACGACCTCCTTCAACGATGGGGGCAAGGCCGCGCACCTCTGTCCACAGCTTCTTTCCGGTCTCTGTGATTACCTCTGCCTCGATGACGAACGTTTCTCCTGTTGCCAGGCAGTTGATGATCTTGTCGCGGATAAAAGGAATATACTGGGGAAGGAAGTATTGAAGCCCTTCCGCCAATCCTGGCCTGTAATCCCTCGGCGCCTCTACGATCTCGTATATGCCGTCCGTCCATTCGAGATAATCAGTATGTGGATTTGCCTTCCAACCGCCAAGGCGTGCGATGGACTGGGTCTGCTTCAGGAATAGTTCGCTTGCAGTGAGCGCAGCCTCCGCATTCTTGCGCTTGGTAATGTCTTCATTAGTACCTTCATAGAAGATGATCTTTCCGGAATCATCCCTGACCGCCCGCGTCTTAGAAGATATCCAGATGATAGAGCCGTCCTTACGATATACCTGGTGTTCGAAGTCCTCGTCAATGCCATAGGCCTCCATTCTTTCCATGAAAGCATTGCGGTCCTCCGGGTAGACATAAAATTGAGGCCCGAGTTCGGTGATGCTGTTTATCATCTCTTCGGGTGATGTATACCCGCACGTTGTAGCCATTGCGGGATTGACACTTAAAAACCGGCCTTCCGGCGTGCTTTGAAAAAAACCTTCAACGGCATTTTCAAATATGTTCCGGTATTTCATCTCCGATTCTTGCAGCGCTTGTTCTGTTTTTTTATGTTCGGTGATATCGATGATGGTGCCACGGAACCCGGCAATATTACCATTCCGGAATATGGGGGAGCTATAGGCGATCACGGGGATCGTAGTGCCATCTTTGCGGACCATTGTATACTCATTGCCGTGAGTTGAATCTCCCTGGATCATTTGTTCTAAGTAACGGCGTACCCTTGAATGCTCCTCCGGAGGGAATAAGGTAAAAATATCAAGGCCCCGGCGTACGTCTTCCCCGGTGAGGCCAAGCATCCTTTCTGCTTCCTTGTTGACGAACGTCAGGCGGCGCTCTGCATCAATTTCGTAAATGATCTGCGGGGTTAATTGGGCAATATCCCTGAATTTTTTCTCACTCTCCTTTAATGCCTCTTCCGATCGTTTCTGTTCAGTGATATCCAGCACGATACCATTAAAGATCGTCTCGTTTTCCTGCCTACATGGGACCGAATTTCCCCTGAACCATATGATCTCTCCTGAAGGTTTTTGCAGTTTGCCTTCGAATTGCCACTCGCTAACGGTACGAATAGCATTATCGTTTGACGTCAAAAAGCTTTCCCTGTATTCGGGCAGCACCAGTTCGGTAAAACGCTCAAAGAAACCTTCGGGTTCGGGACTAATACCAAATAATTTCATTGATTGGCCGCTGACATAATAAAAACCCCTGTCCCCATTATCCCTGGCGTAGAACTGATAAACAACCCCGGGTATGCTGGACGAAATTTCCCGTATCTTTTGCTCACTTCTTTGCAAGGCCTCCTCAACCTGCTTAAGACGGCTGATATCTATCAACAGAACGAGGATTGCAGGTCTTTGATCCCACGTGATAGGGATCGAGCTTGCCTGCATCCATCGTATCTCCCCAGCATTATCTACAATACGGAAGGAATAGGTGTGGTGTGTTGTGTCGCCTTCCAGCCGTTTCCTGTAACTATTGATTACTAACGGGAGGTCATCCTTATAGATAAAATCAGTAAAAGACCTTTGTGAAAATTTCTGCATTGACATGGAGGCATCGTGCAGCATCTTCGGGTTTGCGTACACCATCTTCCCATCCTGAAGCACCACAATAAACTCATTTGCACCTTCGACGAGGGCACGATACCTTTCTTCAGATGCCCTAAGAGCCTCTTCCATGTTTCTGCGCTCCGAGATATCGGCGGGAATGCTGTGCCGCAATGCATGTTCGGTCAGTTGTGTTCTGGCGGCAGACAGGATGTCCCAAAGGGAGATGACGATCTTGACGTTTTTCACGTGGGGCTTTATCGCAGCTTCGAGTACCGACAGGGTCTCCAGTATTTGTTTGATCTGACCCGGTTCGGCAGACCTTTTCAGCAATCCTTTAATATGGCGAACAAAACTGTTTTTTGTATGACCGGACAGGTCGGCAAAGAGGGGATCAAGGAATCCCCGGACAATACGGAGACTCTCTTGTTCCGGCAGTCCTTTATATGAATGGATGCTCCGGAGTTTTTCTTGAAGTTTGCCCTCGATGGTGCCCTGTAACCGGATAAGAGGATCTGGTCCTTCCACAGTGTGCTCCCGGAGGCGTTCCGTTCATTACATCGCACAGCTTGTTTAATATTGTTTAACCGTACACCATATGTTAATAGCCCCAAATGTCGATTCTGTCAATCGCTATATGGGACTGTTCGCGCAAACACGCTCATTACTTATCTGACGTAATGCGTTCGGAGTTCGGCGTAGAAAGTAAAAAAGAAAAGGCAGGGCCGATGACCCTGTCTCGTTTTTTTATACTATACGGTCTGCTATGAGCTATCAGCTATAAACTATGAGCCGTATTTCTCGCCGAACGCCGAACGCGCTACGCCGAACGGATTTCTCTACAATCACGACATACGATATACGAATTATGATATTCGCATTCAGGATTTGTTCTCGTCGTCGGGTTCTTCAGCATATCCTGTGATCATCGATTTTACATAGGTGGTGATGTTTTTGCCGAGCGATGACATATAGATGTGAACGATGAGATAGAGTACGAAGCAATAGCCCGCGATAACGTGGATTGCATCAAGCACCCTTAAGCCCCCGATCATATCAATGTACCAGAAAAAGAAAAGGATGTTGCTGAAAAGTATCCCCGTTATGATGATGACGGGCATGAGTATGAACATTACCGATGAGTATGAAACCTTCTGGAGGGGGTTGAATTTTGCATCAGGCGATGGAGTAAAGGGGTTTTTCCCGCCCCTGAAAAAGGTATAGGTATAGTAGAGCGCCTGTTTCGGGATCCCCTTCATATCGCCGGTACTGAGTATATAGTGCTTTCCCATGCCCCTGGTGAAAAGATAGTAGGAAAGCCAGAAGAGGAAAGAGAGGGTCAACAGATACCCGAGATATTTGTGGAGCGCGACAACAACCCCATATTGCGGGAAGGGGACAATATCCGGAATCCTTAACTGTATCCCGGTGAGTATGAGCATAATGATGAGGAAGGCGTTTGACCAGTGCCATATGCGGACCGGTAACGGATGGAGGTATATCTTTTTCATCGTTTCAGAAATATCCTCGCAATTATGTGGAGCACAATGAATATAAGGATGACCGCGCAAACCGCGATGCCAAGAATATCTATCCATTTGAACCCCAGTTCCTGTACATGACCGGGGCGGCCCTTATCCCGAAAACCGAATAGTCCTTTGATATCATCAATCGTTACCCTTTCTTCACCCAGAAGGCTAAGGTCGGTAAAGACCGAAATGGGCGCTGCGCCGAGTATGGTGCCTTTAACAGGAATGTAAAGATGCATCTCTTTGTCCGGCAGAATGAGGTACATTGAATCATAGAAAGGGGCACGTCTTGAATGGCAGGTTGCACAGACCTTCTGTTTTGTCCCTTTCGCTGAGTAGTCGTGATGGACCTTTGTCACGATAATCGAGCCGCCGATAAAGAGGTCCTCGTGGAATTTTTTCCGCAAATCGAGGAAAAAGTCCGACAGCTCTTCCGATATCACGACGCCGTCCCCGTTTACATCGATGAGGTTTTTGAGATTAACGTGACCACCGTACGCGTCTTTGATATCCTGGTATGATAACGTCTGCTTTGTGTCGCCTGTTCGTTTGCCGAGATTAAAGACGATACTCTTTCTTGATTCAGGACTGTGACAGGTGGAACATTCGAGGTAATTGAAGTGGAGGCGGGTATGCGGCAGCCAGGCATGTTTTTCCGGATAGTCTTTGTGACACCGGGCACAGACATCGAGTCTCTGCTTTGCATTGTATTCCCGGTATGCGGTTATGCTGTGCGGATTATGACAATCGGTACATTGTGCGGCGCCCTTTTTGGTGTGAACAGAGCTCTTATAGACCCCGTAAAGCTCTTTGTGACATTTTATGCAGACGCTGTCACTGATGCGTTCCTGAGAGATATGACAATCAGAACAGGCAACCCCCTTTTTCCCGTGGACAGTTATTCTATATTCTTTTATGGAGGGTGATTCAGGGATGAAGATCTTTGGGTCGGCACGGAATGTATATGACGAAACCCCTGACAGCCTGAAACGGGTTTCCTTGAAAATATTTTTGTCACCATGACATTCGCCGCACTGAAGGGCATTTTTTGTAACACCATGAACGTCACCGGCTGAAACGTACGATTTGCCAATTGTATATGAACCCATACGGTTTTTTTCCAGATAGGCGAGGAAAAGGTCTAATTCCGCATCATCGATGATGCTGTTTCCATTAGAGTCAATTGCTTCCCTCCCGATCGCATCGCCCTTGCTGACATGTACGCGAAATTCCGCCGCGATCGATCCCTTTTTTACCTTTCCATGACATATAGTACATCCCAGGTTTGTTATGTGTTTTTCTTTTGACGGTAAGGTACTATGCGCAACCCCTTTGTGGCATGTAAGGCAATCTTTTTTATCCTTATCGAGAAAATGGGCAGCGTGACAATCTTTACAGGAGAGGTTCTTAGCGCTGTGGATACTTTTACCATACAGGGCTGAAACCTTCTTATGACACTGTATGCATAAGGGTTTTTCGAGTTTTTCCTGGTGCGGCAGCGAGGCGGCGTCCTGATGACAGTCGATGCAGCCCGTTTTGCCGTGGTTGAACTTTTTGAAGCCATCGTGGCATTCAAAGCAATCATCCTGTCCTGCAGCGGCATAGAGGGAGGGAGAAAGAAGCATGAACAATGCCATAAAGATGACGAACATAATATTGATGGTAGCAGAAGAGCGAAGTTTTGTAAACTGGATTGCACAAAGGGCGGGCATCGGTGCCGGACTTTCTATTCCCAGGACTCGCGTCGCCCCCTCCACGAACAAAGTCCGTGGAGCCTCCCCCTCTCGCTCGTGAACTCGCTATAGATTCCTGTTCGCAAACACGAAATGAGAACCGGCTCATGGCCGACAGCTCATAGTTCATGAAAAAACAAGCACGAATATCTAAGCACTAAATCCTAAACAATATCAAAACTCAAATATCAAATGTTCCAAACAGATGCCCTTCAACGCGTTTTGAATTTTGAGCATTTTAATTTGTTTAGGATTTCGATATTAGGATTTCGGATTTCATTGCGATATACGATATACGAACTACGATATACAGTTTTCTATGATCCGGTATTACCCTATCCCGAGCAGCTTGTGTGTTTGCAGGCTCAGCCTCCACCGGGGGTGGTGCAGGCAGTACTCTACAGCCTTTTGCGTGTTGGCCTTCAGATCAGGCCCGTCCATAGGCTGAAGAAAAAAATATTTGAAATTCAGATGCTCGAACCGTTCCGGCTCCGCGCCCTCCTGCGGAAAGACCAGTTTCAGCTCATCGCCCGACCTGATGACAACCTCAGTCCCGGCCTTGGGACTAACACAGACCCAGTCTATGCCTTTCGGTAAAGGGAGTGTTCCGTTGGTCTCTATTCCCACCTCGAGACCATGGTTATGGAAGGCGGTAACAAGGGCCTCATCCATCTGGAGCGCCGGCTCACCCCCCGTGCATACAACGAAAGCAAGAAAAGGGTGAGTGCCGGGACCGGGGAACATGTTTGCGGTGTTCATCGCCAGCGTTTCGGGGTTTTCGAAGATGCCGCCGCCTGGACCGTCAGTACCGTTGAAGTCGGTATCGCAGAAGTCACAGGCGAGATTGCATCCGGAGAACCGACAAAAGATAGCGGGCCTCCCCGCGTGCAGGCCTTCTCCCTGGAGGGTATAATATATCTCTTTCACCTGGTAATCCATTATGGACGCTCCCCGTCTTTGTTGTACAATAGAGGGTCTTTGGACCCGCTCTCTGCAAAGCCTTTCTGCCGTAAGATACAGGCGTCGCATTGCCCGCATGGTCTGCCGTCCGGTGAAGGGTCGTAGCAGGTGCTGGTTATTGAAAAGTCAACTCCCAGCTCATGGCCCTTCCTGATAATCTCCGCCTTGGTCATATTGATAAGCGGCATATGGATGGTAAAGTGTTCACCTTCCACACCTGCCTTTGTAGCGAGGTTTGCCATCTCCTCAAAGGCCTGAATGTATTCCGGCCTGCAGTCGGGGTAGCCACTGTAGTCAAGTGCATTGACGCCGATAAAGATATCATAAGCCCCCAGGACCTCTGCCCAGGCCAGGGCTAAAGAGAGGAAGATGGTATTCCGTGCCGGGACATAGGTGGCCGGTATACCATGGGCAATTTCAACGAATTCCCGACCTTTCGGAACGGCTATATTGTCGGTAAGGGCAGAGCCTCCGAAGCGCCGCAGGTCAACATCTATCGTAATATGCCGGGCAACGTTAAAAGAAGTCGCTACCCTTTCTGCAGCCATGACCTCTACCTCGTGCCGCTGGCCGTAACGCAACGTAAGGGCATAGACCTCAAAGCCGTACCGCAGCGCCATGGCGAGGGTTGTTGTTGAATCAAGTCCACCGCTCAGCAGTACGACGGCCTTTCGTTTTTTCTGTTCCATTTTATCCGCCTATTTTCTGAAAATGGAGAAAAGGATCATCAGGACAATGCTGATAAGGATACTCGTCGTGAGGGGGAAGTAGAAGCTGAACCGCTCCCTTTTGATATAGATATCACCGGGCAGCTTCCCGAGAAAGGGGATCTTGTCGCCGAACATAAAGGCAAGTCCTATTACGATAAAGATGACGCCGAGGATAATGAAGACCTTACCCATCGCAGGCATTATCCCCCTCCATAGCGGTCTTTTTCACTGAAGATGCAGCCGCAGTATTGCTGCCTGTACATGTTGATCCTCTTTGATTCCTCCACGCCCTCTTTCCAGCCCTTACGAAAATCCCTGTAGAGAAAGGGTATGCCATATGTGTTGCTCAGTTCTTCACCGATGGTCTTTATGTCGTCGTGCCTCTGGTATTTGCTGTAAAGAAGGGTTGTTGTGATCGCCCCGGCGCCGGTTTCGATACCCTTCCGAAAGG
>JAQTNJ010000099.1 GCA_028713955.1 Syntrophorhabdaceae bacterium | reverse complement strand
GTGAAAGGTAATAGGCTATAGGTGATAGGCCATGGGGCGCGGCGCAGTGTCATTGCGAGCCCGCAGGACGCGGCGTTTTGTCATTGCGAGCGGAGCGCGGCAATCTCATTCAAATACAGTCGTCAGCACGCAGCCGTCAGTTGGTAAAAATGCAGGCTAAGGTTAAGCAAACTGCCGGTTCTCAGCCTCAACCTCAGCCTGATTCTTCCTGCCATGAGCTATGAGCCATTAACTATGAGCTTCTCTTAATATACGGTAAAGCTCGCCTCCCTCGTATCCTTCGAATAGTCGGTCTGCACTACATAGCTGACCTTGTATGTCCCCTTCTTGGCATCTTTCGGCAGAAATATGGGGATGTTCGACTGATATGTGCCGCCCTTCCGTTCAACGGTCGTCTCGGGGTTGCCGAACTGGCTGTCGCCGATCCAGATCTCCCGTATCTCCCTGACCCGCGCAATCCCTTCCGATGTGGTCAACACGGCGTATGTCATGTTGAGATCGACCTTCTCGCCTGCCTTGACCTTCTTCGGCTGGACGTCGACGTTCTCGATCCTGACGTTGACGGTGCTGTCGTTATACGCGTAGGTCTTGTTTGTGTCTGCCTGCGTCCTCTTCGTATCGAAGCCATAATGCCCGACCACGCCGCCCAGGATTGCGCCGGCAAGACCGCCGATGATCGCCCCTTCCAGCCCGTGTCCGCCGGGAGCCACTGCGGCGCCGATCAGCCCGCCAAGCCCCGCGCCTATCGCGCCGCCTGCCGCTGCGCCCTTATGCTCTTCCAGCGTCGCGCAGGAAGCCATTGTCATGAAAGCAAAGATCGTTAAAACAACACAAAACTTTTTCATCGGTTCCCTCCATATAAAAATGATTCTACTATCCATCCTATCCTATTCAGGAAAGCCCTCGTCTTAAATTGCTTCTCCATACGGGAGAGTATATCACATCCGGATAATTTTTGATAAATCCGCAGAAAAAAGATCTTATCCCGCATATCGAGGGTTATACCCCCTCTCCTTTTCTGTTTTTCCATATACCTGTCAAGCCTCCGGAACATCTTTTCCATATCATCCGTAGTGACCGTTTTTTTACGCGCCCTGTCAAAATCGAGGAAGACAAGTTTTCCCTGCCCGGTAAGCAGGATGTTGTTTATGTGGAGATCGGGGTGATAGATCCCAAGCAGTTCAAGCGTCCTGAAGAGCCCGGCAAGGCTCTTTATGATCCTGAGCCGTTTTATCCCCGAGGTCATTCTCCAGACATCGAGCAGATCCGATGCGTCCTGAACAAATTCGGTGATAAGATAGAGCCTTTTTGCAATACCTGCCCTTTCTGCTACAACGCAGCATGGACGGACAACGGGAAAACCGTTTTCCGCAAGGCAACAAAGAATGCCGGCTTCATCGAGCGCCCTTTTTTCAGAACAAAATCTGTCCCCTGTGATCGCCCGGAACAGACCGCCGTGAAGGTATTGCCTGCATGCCATCTTCTTCCCATCGACGGATAAGAGCCTGATCCCTCCCCTTCCCTTATCGCGGATTATCTCGCCCCGTGACATCTGTTCTATGACTGCATGCGGGTCTGCGGGCTGACCGTAGGTATAAATGGTAAACCCGTTGTGGGTGATTTTTTCAGGGGAAGTCATCTTTCTTTGATTCTATCCGATATGGGACTTTTTTTCCACTACCGTTCTCAAAAACAAAACCATATTATTTCTGGCATCTATCATTATTGCGCATGGCAGGCATTATAACGTAGATTCATACGGGCACAAGCCCATGGCGCTGAGCATGCACACACTGAACGTGAATAACAGTGAAAGTGTCATTTCGATAGCTGGAGGATCCTGTAGGCGCCCCTGCCGACAAGTATGAAAACGATTGTCCCTGCGGTCAGGTCTGGTATCTTCGATCCTGTGAGGTACACGAATACGCCGGCAACGATAACACCGAGGTTTACAACGACGTCCATAGATGTAAAGATCATGCTCGCCTGCATATGCACTTCCTGACTTTTCGACTTTTGAAGCAGATACAAACACATTGTATTTCCTGCAAGGGCAAGCGCAGATACAGCGATCATCACATGAAAGTCCGGAGCCTCTCCATATCCCAGAAAACGACGGACAACCTCCACGAAACCTAATACAGCCAGCATCAGCTGGAAATAACCTGCGGCTCCGGCGACGTTCTTCTTCCGTGCGGCGGTTCCACCTACCGCGAACAACGAAAGTCCATAGACGATGCTGTCCGCAAGCATATCCAGACTGTCAGCGACAAGTCCCATCGAGCCGGCTATCAAGCCTGTGAAGATTTCCAGCACAAAAAAGAAGAGGTTGATGGCGAGGACCTGCCACAAGATACGTCTCTGCCGGTGGTGATCCTCCTCCGTATCTGTGGGTTCTACCACTTCGGAAGAAACAAGCTCCGTATCAAGCTGAAGACCTTCGAGGGCCGCCAGGATACTCTCATAATTGTTCCCGTGATACACCTCCAACCGGCGTCCCGGTATGTCAAACTTCAGGCCTTGAATACCGGCCATCCCTTCCAGTTTTACCCGTATCATCTGTTCTTCCGAAGGGCAGTCCATTTTCGATATTCTAAAGGTCGTTTTGAACATAGATTTTCCGGATCTGCTTTTTAGGCTACAGCCAATTTTTGATTATATACCTTTTATGCTTTTTGATGTTTACAACTGTCCCATATCTCCTGGGGGAGTATGATGCTTTTCGTCCCTGGAATGTTAAGGACCTTCGCTCCCGTGTTGAGGTCGATCCCTTTTCTCAGATATGCCTTGTATGCAAGCTGGCTGCAATAGAAGGCATCCTCGGTAGATGACTTGAAGAAATTGAGATTGTAAGGTTTACGAAGCTCTGCCTGTCTGAGGCAGTATGCCGCGACATCCTCCCGTATCTCCACCGCCCTGGCAGGATCTATATCTCCTGACGCGAGAGGGTATGCTACGCCGTAGAGAACATCGGCAAAAGGACCCCGCCGGTCCCTCATCCTTTTTGCATCCCACCTGTGGTCGATGATATCGAAGGTTATCACTTTTCCTTTAGCGCCTGCCTCAACACATCTGCCCCCGGGGCCGGCATAGATAACGATGTGGTCCACGTCCCCCGGTATGAGCTTGCCGATAAAGCGCCAGAACTGCCCGGTGATGTCGTCACTGCCGCCATCGGTCGTGCAGATGAGGTCTCCTGTCTGAACAACCAATCCTTCTATCTCATAGGTGTGAACCATGCCTATCTCCTATACTATCACACTATCACAAACTCTGGATGTCTGGTGCCTAAATATTAGGATAAGGTCTTGCTTTTTTACATATCTCTTTTTCTGACCTCCTGATCCTTCCCGCGCTTCACCCTTCTGTTTACTGCCGCCATTCACCTGCCGCGTGCCGGCAGAGAGGGTGGGGACAGTGGCCTCAAGGAGCAGGTGATAGTGATTTGACATAAGGCAGTGTACATAGCAGGCCCATTTAATATGAGGCAATTCGGCGAATGTTCTTGACACACAGATGCTGCCTTATTATACTTAAACTGCCGAAAGTTGCCAAAGCGCCTCTTCATATTCCCCACGGGACCTCTCTGCAAAACGGTTTATGGTGAAAGAAGGTAGAAAAAAATAGTTTTACTATAACATAAACCGGCAATTGGTCCGTGAGACTCTTTGAGTAACATATCGGGCATGGTGGGAAAAAGCAATGCGACAACGTACGACTATTTCAAAAGAAAGGGATTGAACGGTATATAAACTATTGATGTATATCAACGCCGCCTCGCACTATTTACCCGTAACAATCGTACCGAATGAATACTATGCAAAGCTGACAGGATTGTCGGACGAGTGGATCTATAAGCGATCAGGAATCCGGTCGCGGACAAGGGCAACTGCTGACGAAAATACGAACACCATGTCCGTAGAAGCAACAAAAGCCGCGATAAACCGGCTTCCCTATTCGGTGAAGGATATCGATCTGATCATCGGGGCCACATACACCCCGTACGATACCGTGGGGACGCTGGCCCATGCAGTACAGCGCTTCTTTGGTATCCCTGCAGCACGCGTCATTTCCGTTTCTTCTGCGTGCTCCTCGTTCTTGAGCGCGATGGAAATCGTTGAAGGCTATTTCGCCACAAATAAAGCACGCAAGGCGCTTGTCATTGCTTCGGAACATAACAGCGCCTACAGCGACGATATGGATGAACAATCGGGCCACCTGTGGGGTGACGGCGCCGCGGCTGTATTCATATCAAAGGACAAGGCTTCCGAAGAGGATATAAAGATCCTTGATCTGAATACAACGGGGCTCGGTCATATAGGAAAGGGTATCGAGGGAGTATATTTGAGGCCCAACGAGGGCGGGCTCAAAATGCCCTTTGGCAAAGACGTCTTCACCAATGCCTGCAAGTACATGGTGTTAGAGGTAACGGACATACTGAAAAAAAATCGTCTGACGCCGGAAGAGATCGTTCACCTTATCCCCCATCAGGCCAATTCAAGGATCATCGCCCAACTCGTGAAAGCCCTTGGATTGCATAACGGCGAGTTGATCATGAATATGGAAGAAACCGGCAACACGGGATGCGCAAGTACCATGATCGCCCTTTCACAGAGCTGGAAAAGATTCCGGAAAAGCGAACTGATCGTCGTCACTGTTTTCGGCGGCGGATACTCAAGCGGCGCTATGCTGTTGAGAAAGTAATAAAAGAGGCATTGAACATGGAACCCTTCGCAGAGGCATTGCCCTCCTTAGTCATTAAAGGAAAAACAATAAAGATACCCATTATCCAGGGCGGCATGGGGGTCGGCGTGTCACTCTCTCCGCTTGCCAGCGCCGTTGCAGAGGAAGGGGGCGTCGGTATCGTATCGAGTGCAGCCCTTGACAGGCTTGTCTCGAAAAGGACAGGCAAGAGACATACCACGTATGAAGCCATTTTCGAGGAAATATCGCAAGCGAAGGCAAAGGGCGGCGTATCGGGGATCAACATCATGGTTGCCCTGATAAGGACCTACGAAGATTCGGTAAGGGGCGCTATCGACGCAGGGGCGGATGTTATCATTTCCGGCGCAGGACTGCCAATGAGCCTGCCGGTCATCCAGAATCCGGGCGATACAGCCCTCATCCCCATCGTCTCTTCGGCAAGGGCTCTTGAACTCATATGCAAGAAATGGGAACGGGTAGGCTACAGACCTGATGCCGTTGTCCTCGAAGGACCCCTGGCGGGTGGTCATCTGGGGTTCAAACTTGAGGACATATATCTCGAGTCGAACAAGCTTGAAAATCTGCTGCCCCCTGTAAAGGAGATGGCAGAAAAGTATGGTGGTTTTCCTGTCATCGTAGCAGGAGGCATCTACACGCATGATGATATTGTCAGATTTCTAAAAATGGGTGCGAACGGGGTACAGATGGGAACACGTTTCCTCGTTACGCAGGAGTGCAGCGCATCTGACGCGTATAAACAGGCTGTCATTAACGCGGGAAAAGAGGATATCGTCGTGTCGCACAACCCCGGTTCCCCCTGTGGCCTGCCGTTCATGGTTATCAAAGGGTCACCCATGTTCCGGAGCGCGCTTGAGCAGAAGAGAAAACCGCGGTGCAATAAGGGGTATGTATTGAGACCCGACAGGGAAGGAAATTTCACGCAGTGCCGCGCGCGACTCGATGACGGCGGCGCCTTTTGCATCTGCAACGGGCTCCTCAGCTCCGCCGGATACAACCCCCTTGAGGAAGATCCCCTCTACACCGTCGGCGCTAACGGTTATCGCATCGACAGGCATACAACCGTGAAAGAGCTCATGGCCGAGTTGACGGGCAGGACTAACGGGGACTGACGTCTAAAGGCATCTGATTTGCGATTGCTGATTTCCGAATGCCGAATATAAACAAAACAAAGAGTAACCTGGCGGGGAAAGTTATTTAATTTAAACCAGGACGTCCCCCACTCCAATCCTTATTTTCCACTGCGCGTAAGGCCATCGGGTTGCGTTCTAATCTCTTTTTCATCTCTTGCGTTGAGCATACTCTTTCTTCTGCCTATGCTATAGGCGTCTATCATGGAAAAAAGCCAACAACATACAATGAATAAAGAAATGGCTTTAGAAACAATATCATTGCGCGCGGAATGTGAGGCGGCAAGGGTTAGCATGGTGTTCGCATCAGCGGCCCCGGCCTCAATTTGCTTCAGGCTCTCCATAACACCAACCGTTGCTATGCCAACGATGATGATCAGTCCCAACAATACAGGTATCAGAATGATGAGTCCCCGCAGGTATCGTTTGAGATAAATCTGGCCCAGGCCGGGAAACACAAAGCCTGACAACAGGGCGGCCTTCACTGCAGTTTTCATGGTCCACCTCCTGCCAATAATTTCAGATTGATCGTCATCCCATCCTCGCCCAGCAGATAAGGCGAATGGAGGACGCCCTTGAAGTCCTCCCACTCGGGATCGAGGTGGGTGAGGATGACCCGTTTGGGCTTTGCCTCCCTGGTGAGCTTCTCAAGTGTTTCGAGGTTCATATGTCCCTTCATTGTCCTGTGCGGGAAAGAGCATTCCGTGACGAGGAGATCGGCCCCGGCAGCAAGTTTCACGAGGTTCTTTGAATAGGCCGTATCGCCGGTGAACGCCACGGTCTTCTTTTCGCTGATCCTTACGCCGATGCTCTCCCTGTTATGCTTAACCGGATAGGCCTCAACGGTAATGCCATCGAGCTGCAGTGTATCTCTTTTCATGCTGACGATCGAAAGCTCGTAAGACTTCGGCTCTATCCAGCGGTAGATCTTCTTGAGCCCGCTGTAAAACCTGTGTATCCCCGGCCCCCCGATAATCATCAATGGTTTTGTCCTCGCCTCTTCGCCGTAATTGCATGCGAAGAGAAAAGTCGACAGGTCTGCCGTGTGATCGACGTGAAAATGGGTGATGACAACGACATCAACATCAAGCACAGAATAACCGCATTCCAGGAGTCTCCTCACGACCGCAGGACCGATATCGATCAATATCTTCTGTCTTCTTGTGGTCAGCAAATACGAGGAAGAACCCCGTTTAAGGGACGGCGTCGATGTCCCTGTGCCGAGTATTGTCAGTTTCATATCCGGTAACCAGCCAAATCCTTTATACCACAAATCCTGTCGCCGTCGAATAAAAATAGCAGAACTCTATATTATCTTTGGCTATTTTCTATTGACAAGAGCCGCATTATATCATATAAAAACAGCGCGGCGGTGTAGCTCAGATGGTTAGAGCATGCGGCTCATATCCGCAGTGTCCGGGGTTCAATTCCCTGCACCGCCATTTTATTTGTAGCTTTCGTGCAAACAAGAAGAATTCAAAACATAGAGAAACTCAAGAGGTGCCTTCATGAACAAAAAAACAATCACCGTCATCGCAGTGGCCATACTATTTGTCGTAACGATCCTTCTCCCCTGCCCGATATCGGCCGCTGAGAAAAAATCTTCCCGGTCTGCTCCGGTCAAAGAGACTGCCATCAACGATTCTAACGTCCAGGGTCTTGTAAAAAAGATAGACGAACAACTCAAAAAGAACGACTTCGTAAGCACCCTCGGCCCTTCGCTCAAGATAAACGATTTTGCAAAAGACGTACTGGCCTCCGTAAAAACCGTTCGCGCCTATTATGAAAAAGCGATGAACGATGCGGCAACGCCGCAAAATGATAAAGAGACCATCTTGCTGAAATTACAAAGGCTCGAACAGGTTGAAGGCAGGTATAACGGCATCTATGAAACATCTACCTTCAATCTCGGTTATATCTATGCTAAAAGAGGTGACGCTGAAAGAGGGAGGAAATACCTGTCGGAATACATAAAGATCACCCCTTTTTCCATAAAAAAAGATTCCAGATGGATGAAAGCAAAAACCCTCCTTCTTGAGCTCTATGGCCTGGAAGGGGAATTCTAAGAAAAGTGGAAGATATACAGGCCGTCGCTGAAGACATCATTGCGCAACTCGGCCTGACCCCTTCTGTCAAGAGTCTCTTCATTGAAAAAACCGATTCACCCTGGCAGGAAAAGGCGCTAATAAAAAGAAAAAAGGAATATCTCGATGTCAAGATCATCATCTGGGACGATGACACCTTTTTATACGGGAGAGTCTACCGCCTGTTTCTGTATGTTCAGGATGTCTTGAACCCGGCCTTTCAGTATGATCCGAAGATAACACCTGATGAAGACAAGGAACCCGGCGTGCGGGATTGTTATAACCAGATATGGAGCCTTTATGTGGACAGCAGGATGGAACGGCTCAATATCGAGAACTTCTATGACCGCATACTCAGGAGAAACCTGTTCATAGACATGGCGAAAGAATTTTCATGGGGCGATGCAGACAAAATCTTCCAGGGATTGTGGGAAAAAGAAACCTACACCTACCCTGAGATCGTTGACTATGCCGCTCACCTTAACAGGTTTAGCGATCAGCCAGGGGCTGCATCTGTCGAGGTCGATATCAACAGGTGCATAAAAGAACCCTATGTAAAAAATCATCTGGAACGGATATCCTCGAAAACTTTGCAGGATACGACAAACGAGCTTTTGAGTTTCACGGCGTACAACTGTAAGGACACGCAGATTGAATCATCACACTATGGGATCTCTTTTCTCTACCAGAGAAGGGTCTTCATCGAGATCATACCTTCCCGGGAGAATAATCTCTTCATCACAATACTCGATCCGGAAACGAACAGATATGAAACCCATGCATACAACGAGGATTCTGATATTGCAACGATTCAGAAGACTATCCGGGAAGGATACGAGAAGGTCCTGCTCTACGGGAAACAACCTTGAACGTGAAAGGCAGCTCATGAAGATCGTATATCGTAGTTCGTATATCGTATATCGAGATTCCCAAAAGAACGCTCGGCGTAATGCGTTCGGCGATTAAACCCCTTACGCTTTGATGTTCATCGTTTTTTTGCAGTTCACAATATACGACATACTATATACGATATACGTTTTCTATCAGCTGTTAGCCGGTCGTTCTCCTCAGCCTCTGCAACGCCAGCCCGAAGGTATACTCGTAGAGGTGGAGACCTTTGCTGATGGCGGTAATGGTGCCGTCTTCAACGCCTATCTCATGGCACATATATTCTTTGAGAAGCTGTATGGCCGCAAGATTCGATGGAAATCCGGCCCAGAGGTCCCAGCTCCTGAAGTAGAGCACGAAATGTAACCTGCCGTTCATAAGCCGCGTATCGATGAGCCGCAGACACGGCGGATCCTCGAGGGCTATATCCTGGGGCATGCCCACTTCCATGATGGCCTGGTTTGTCCCGTATTTGCCTTCTTTGTAAATCCTTATGACCTCCATGACCGGATTGATACCGATGGCGTACTCCTTTCCGTCAATACAGACCTTGGGGTTTGTGAGCCTTTCTCCGTATGTATAAAGCTCATTCTCTGCCTTTTTGTCCGTCATCAGGTACTGAAGATATTCTTCAACGTATTCCATTGATGCAGGAGCGGGTATACCCAGCTCAGAGGGTATGTCCGGGACAAGCGGCTGCGTACCCGGATACGTGATATTGACCATGACCAGGTCGAACTCCCTCCTCTTTTGGCCCTCAAAGGAGCCCCTGTCAATGACATACTCATGGACTCCGTCATCCTCGAAGATTCGGTAGATGCACTGAAACCATGCATCGGGGAGATCTCTCGCTTCAATGTATACGGGCTTCATTTTCCCTCCTGATAGGATTCACTCCTTGCAGCGTAAGATATTATCAAATAATTTGAAAAACAGCACTAAAAAGTATTATGATTATCACGCCGGGAGGTCGATATGTTTGTAAAACAGATACAGGTCGGCAGTTTTGCAGTCTTCGCATATATCGTGGCGTGCAAGGTCACAAAGGACGCCCTCGTTATCGACCCTGCGGCGGAATGTGAAAAGATCCTGAAGGAGGCCGCAGACAGAGGATACACGATCAAATACATCGTCAATACGCATTGTCATGTAGACCATATCATGGGCAACAAAACGATGAAGGACCTTACCGGGGCAGAGATCATCATCCACGAAAAAGAGGCCCGCAGCCTCGTCAACCAGTCATCGTATTCATTCAGCATGTTCGGCGGGGAACCCTCGCCACCGGCTGATATAACGGTCAAGGACGGGGATTATATCAATATCGGGGAGACCTCTCTCCAGGTAATCCATACGCCGGGCCACTCACCGGGAAGCATATCGCTCTACCACAAAGGCATGGTATTCACCGGAGACACACTGTTTGTCGGCGGCGTGGGAAGGACCGACCTCGACGGCGGTTCCTGGGAAGTGCTCCTTTCCTCTGTGAGAAACAGGCTCTTTGTCCTTCCTGACGATACGATCGTTGCACCCGGACACAATTACGGAGATACACCACGAAGTACCATCGGACATGAAAAGCAATATAATCCCTACGTGGGACAGCGGGGCGGTTATTAAAAGACTTTTCATTGCAGTCTTAAGTTGTCTTGTCTTTCTCTGCGCGTGCCAAACAGCACCTGTTGCACCTGTCAAAAAGGTTGAGCCACGGGTCGCCCTTGTCCTCGGCGGCGGCTCTGCAAAAGGGTTTGCCCACGTGGGCGTCATCAGGATACTCGAACAGGAGAAGATACCGATCCACATGATCATCGGCACCAGCGCGGGTAGTCTCATCGGCGGCATCTATGCCTCAAACCCGGACAGCTTTCAGCTCGAATGGTCAGCCTACGCAATAGACAAAAACGATATCCTCGACATCTCCATCGTCTATTCAAAAATGGGCCCTGTCCAGGGG
>JAQTNJ010000098.1 GCA_028713955.1 Syntrophorhabdaceae bacterium | reverse complement strand
CTGTCCTTCTATCTCGATCATGCCCCGCGTGGGTCTGTCCAGCCCTGCAAGAAGATTTAAGAGCGTTGTTTTGCCGGAGCCGCTTTTCCCGAAGAGGGCAACAATATCGCCGGCAGCCACCACGAGACTTGTCCCCCGGAGCGCGGGCTCGCCCTGTTCATCATCACCGTAATATTTCCAGAGATCTGTAACACGGATAACAGGCTGCATACCTAAAAAGACCATATTTTCAGCGAAATCTCAAATAGACAGGGGTATACCCGGGGGTTGACATTGGCAGAGAAATGTATATGCTAATGCATACCGTTATTGCGCAACGAGCAATAACAGACTGAAGGAAAGGAGTGTAATATGTTTGAGGTATCTGACATGGCAGGTGAAATGATCAAGCAATTTCTTGAAGGTAAAAACGGTTCTCAATCCATTCGGGTCATGATGACCGAGGGTGGGTGATCGGGGCCTTCATTGGGTATGGCTCTGGATGAGCCACATGATGATGATCAGATCTTTAATGAAAAGGGTGTTACGTTTATCATGAACAAGGAACTTTTTGAAGAGGTAAAACCGGTCAGCATCGATTTTGTGAAGTCTGCCATGGGCGCAGGTTTTATGATACAATCGGAGCTCTCGAAGAAGGCTGAAGGTGGTTGCGGAAGCGGTTCCTGCAGCTGCTGAAAATAATTACCCGGGCATACCATATCCTCCATGAGATGATGCGGTATGCCCCTTACACATGCGGGCGATAATCATCACGGGAGCGTTTGATGTCTTTCAATAAAATCAATTGCGCCGTTTTTCTCGTCTTCGTTCTGTTCCTTATGTTTTTCCCTTGTGCCGTGGGCGCCCAGGAAGAGTGCCTGTCACCGGAGGACAAAAAGGTTTTTATGGAGATGTATTCCGATGTCGTCGAAAAGGGGCAGACCCAGAGGGTAGAGGAAGTAAAACAGTTCTTGAGAACCCACGGGTGCGCCAAAGAGATGGATGAGGCGGAAAAACGCGCGCAGGAGATCGTCAAGGGTTTAACGAAATAAGTACATCCATGCCGGGTACCACGCAATCCGGTATCCAGTTATCAGCAGATAAATAACAGCTCATAGCGCAGATACTGGATACTGGCAACCAATAACCAAACATTAACCACCAATCAATACCCAATCACCAATGACCGAATACCCAAACGAAAATCATTTAACCCGGATCTTCCACTAGGATGAGCATTGGTGTCGGGCTCTTCCCCACAAACACGCTCATACGCTCCAGCGGCTTACATTCGCTCGCGTTCGGCTTCGGAACTTTTGCCTGACAGCAAAAGACCAAGCTTCCTCGCCTCACGACGGTTTGCTACAGGAAAGCCCGATACCGATGCTCTCATGACGTATCTGGTTGTGATTAATGCCATAATGGGGTCAAATCTTTATTATTGACTTTGTCTTCTTTTTGTTTACCGATGCATTGCCCTGGAAAGGATGTAAAAGCATGGCCCGCAGTATGGCTATGGGGCTGTTCCATAGACGCAGCGATATATCGGGGGGATCATAGGGGTCGATTGCAGTGCCGTATCTGTGGAAAGTGAGAGACTCCGGGCATCATTGGCCTCCGGCAAGAATTTACCGTGTATGAAGAAGAAGATAGAAGATCGACTAAGTCAAGGATAAAGATTTGACCCCATTTAGACCATTTAGACCCCATTTATACACCTGTATGAAGAAGAAGATAAAAGATCGACTAAGTCAAGGATAAAGATTTGACCCCATTTACCCCTTTGACCCCATTTACCCCATCAAAAAGAGATGGCCGGAAAATAAGCAAGGTATATAAAGATCATTTTTGAGTCTTTTGCTGCAAAAGCAAACATTGCAGATGCCAGTACCACGCTCCACCCTTTCAACAAGAACGAATTGGAAGACAGTCTGTTCACAACGCCTTGAATCATGCCAAGATGCGACTGCTTATTATCCATAGCTAATCATCCTTTCGTCGTGGCTAACAAAAAGCTCAGCCAGAGGCAGCGCCCTTTGTTGCCGATTGGCTGCAGCAAATGGTTCAGTCAGCTTAAATAAAATACTTCTCCAGCGATCCGTCATAGGCAATACCACTCATGCCTCTTAGCACCTCAATGCATATACTCTCCAGCTTTTCAAAAAACTTTCCCATTTCTGAAATATCAATAGTAAGGATGCCATTATGGACAAGATTAGAGCGGACACCAAAGGCTCGCCCGATGGCAAGTTTTTCTTTCACATCTGCGGATGGCCTGCCTATCCTAGCGGAAAGATACTCGCTGATCGGTTTTATGTCTGTTGTGTTTTTCATCGGGAAAATCTCGAGAATTGTCCACAGGTATAAGAGTTTTTCCTCGCTTGGATGAACCAACACAGACTTCGAAAAAAAGCGTGACATAGTTGCATAGCGCTGGTTAATGTCTGCATCCATACTCTGCTGTTTGATAAGAGCGAGCAGAATAGACTCCGCATCCTGTGGTATTTGGAAAGGTTCATGGACCGATAACCAAGCTTCTACGATGAAATTGTCATCAATTAGCCACCCTCGGTAAATGATTTTTGCAAAAAAACCTGTTCCATAAAGCACAGACAGGTCCGTGATTGCTCTATCGATTGCAGTTTCGCAAAACTTCCGCGCTATAGCCGGGTTTCGCTCCTTTGTTCGAGCCGTTATCATTACGTATTTTTCCCCGCCCGATAGGTTCAGAAGAGCTTCTCTTGATAAAAGTGTATTCTCTGCTATTGGAGTATTCGTCCCTTTTTCGGCAATAGAACCCACTTGAACAGGCACCCTAAATGAGCGAGGCCCTGAAAAGAATTCAATTTTTACCGGGTCACGAACAATTTTTACCGGGGCATCTTTTACCAGTGCTATTTGGAATATTGTTGTAAATTGAAAGTAGTTGCTCATAATATTATTTCACCGAACACTTAAGGTCAGCCAGAGCCGGTTTTATCGGCGATTGGCTGCACCAAGTGGTTCGGTCATAAACCACTGACAGTGCAATTTTCAAACTTCCCATCAATGATTTGCCGTCCAAATTCAATACAATGATAAATCGCTTCTTTTTCCGTCTTGAACGTATTGCTGGCACCAAAGTTGCGAATATTAATAGCATCGCCGGTATCATGCAGTATGCTGATGTTTATGGTGAACTCACCAGAGTCAGCTAACCGATATGGCGCTGCTTGAATGAGATACCCCCTATAAGGCACTGTGTCCATCCTGTTTTCCTCCCGAGGTTTTTGAGTCGGAATGAACTCTGCTAACGAGCGAAACGTCTGCTTGTGGTTTTTCTTCTCAAGATATTGCTTCACGATGCTGAGGAATTCACTGGGCTTAACGATGGTAATATTGCATGCGGAACGCAACCTGCTGGCACGGTCCAATATGCGGGAGTCAGTCGTGATGAAGTAGGACCCATACTTTTGTGCCTCAAAAACATGGCGCGCGTCTTGGAGGATATTCTCTATCTTGCCGTTTCCTGCCAGAATAGTCTCAATCTCGCGAAGTTTTCGAACCTCGCTCTCGATCAGGCTAACCGGCAACGTGTAGATCAGATTCAAGGCTTCGCGCTTGACCCAAGCGGGCGTATTGGGATGTTGAATCTCTTTCTGGGTTGAATGAGCAATTTGGATCAAAAGCTCCCCTTCTTTGTAGAGCCTGAATATCTCGGCGGAAGCCTCATCCTCGGGCTTGTATTTTGGGTCAAACGTACATGAGTCAATGAGGCAGTTGGTGATAAGGGGGTTCACGGGCACTGTCTTCTCTCCATTTTCACAGGTTCATAGACCGAACGACAGCATCACCGGGAGGCGAGCGCCTTTCCTCGCCGATCCGGTGGATGCGCTGGTTAGCCGATTTTTCTTCCACTATCATGGTTTTCAGGGAGAAGAACCTGTTCAAGTTTCCCCCGTAGCTCCTTCTGCCAACCAGATGGCATAAGCTTAATCCACCACTTTGGAGCGACGTCTATAAGAATTTCAGCCGCGCTTTCTGTATTCGATAATCGTGAGTATTCCTTTGCGGCATATACGATAGTATCAAGCTGGAACTGATTGCAGTATAATTTCCGCTCAATAAGGGTAGCAATCCATCCACCAAGAAAAAGGAACATAGCAATAGTGAGGATCAGCCACCACCCCAACCCCGACCAAAAAGAAAGTGTAGTGCCGATACAAACTGCATTAATGATATATCCGACTGCTCCTCCATGGTGCTCCGTGAATGAACCGGTGGGAAGAATGGTTCCACTTTTCATGTGCTGCCATTTAAGCCATGTGGCAATGCCCCAAAGGGCCGAAAGGCACAAACCGAGAAAGAAACTGTATAGAAATTCTGTGTATACCATAATCCTTTTCCGCTATCGTTTTAAACAGCCGCCCGGCTTTTCGGGTCGGCTGAATTTAGGGTCAGCCTCAATAATCCGGAGTAAGTTCGCTTAACGTTTCATTTCTAATATCAACAGCTTCATTCAAACCCATTTCACATCCATCCAAGAAGTTTAAAACCGCTTCAAATACATCCTGTAAATGCGTTAAGTCGACTGATTCTGGCATATTTCTTAACGTATTCTCACCGGCCCGGTTTTTAGCGTATCGTAATTCCTGACCCGAGTTGTCGATGATGTGGAATTCCTGGATAATTCTGCCAGCGGTATCCAAAACGTCCTTTTCGTCATCGGGCCAGTGGATCTCAATAGTTTTCCGCGCATAGTTCCAAAGAGGATGTAGTTCATGCTTCCCCAACAATAAAGAAAGCTTTTTATCGCACTCTAACAATTCTAAATCGCAGCCCAATCTGATAATTTGTTTTAGTTTGAGTTCAAGGCTGTGGCGATACAGATATGCAACTGGCATGAAATAGATATCAGCCGGCATGCCATCGTCATCTCTATGTATTTCTCTTACTATCTTGTCTCCTGCCTCCTTGAAAGCCATTGAAAAAATAGAATCATTCGCGTCTAATGATAAGAGCCAACGAATTGAAGCCCAAGCAGGAGACATAGTATCTCCTTGCAGAAACGGAGTATCCCCTTTTTTGGGCCATCGAATTTTAATATCCATAACTTACCTTCAAAAGGCTAACACGAGGGTCAGCCAGAGCCCGTTTTTTGGCGATTGGCTGCACCCACTCGTTGTGCTATCTTTTCTTCAGCTCATTCAGCGCGTCCTCAAGCAGGTCACGGAACCATTTCTTTTCACGTCCCGCATTCACGAGAATCTTCTTCCAGATAGATGTCGGCTCCGTGATTGTGGTCTGGCTGCCCCAGTTTAAGCTCTGTCCGGGTTTCCTGTAGTAGCCGATCCGAATCCATTCTGGTTCTTTTTCTCCTTTGAATTCTATGAGATCAACCACATCCCAGTAAGGTACGCAACCAGATTCGTTAGTACTCTCGATGACGGCCCGGTCTTTGAGAACGCCGTGCTTGTCACCCTCATTTCCTGGATATTTGAAGGAGACTTTCCTCCCGACACAAGAAAGAATCTTGGTCACCGCGTCGGCAGCGGCGTCATATATTGGTGCTTGTCTCCCCGTGGGGTTCCTGAAGGCATGTTCATCTGAGTTTTTCGGTTCGCTTGCTACTGATGCTCGTTCGTGTAGATCGTTCAAGACCGAGGTAACGTCCCACTTCCGAGGGTCTACTTCGGAATATGTCCCCGCATATGGCAAACGGTGGGCTATTGGCAAAGGTTTTTGCCGGCAATCGTAGGCAACATCCCATTTGACTGCAATCCTGTACTCATAAGGCTCTCGCACATAAAACCGTCTCTCTGCCTTTTTGTAGGTTTGACGGTCCCATTTCTCTTTCACAATCCCATAACCTACCACACCCAAGCCGCTATGATGCATGAAGACGCCATCTTCAGGAGAGAGTCCGGAGAAGACGGTGTCATGTGTCCGTTCCGTCTCTGCCAAATCTCCGGCAAAAGCCATGCCGAACTCGTACCACAGATCGCAGGCCCTAACATCATCCCTTGCGTTTCTATCAGTATTGATTCTCCAATACTTCATGCTCGCCTCCAACTCTAATCAGTTTCTCCATGTAGCATAACACAGAGGTCAGCCAGAGGCGAAAGCGGCCTTTGCTTTCGCCGATTGGCTGCACCGCCTCGTTGGGTGGTTTCATGGTGTCCGATAAAATGGGCTGACAACCGGAAACCGTCCATCATTATTAAGATGCTCAACAAGATACCAACCGTCTCTAAGAGTGAGGTATGGGTCTCGTTGATTCGCTCTAAGGTATTCCCCAAGGGATGATAAGCAGCAATTGCACAATTTTTCCAAGAATGCGGCTGGGTACACGAGGTGCCATTCGGAAACTCTGTTTCCAAACACCGTGGGATGCATGTTGACCGACTCATAAAACGGAGCAATGTCGTCGTCTTCTTCAAAACCGGCAGTGGGCTGTCTAGACTCATGGACGAGATAATTCCTGTACGCATACAGCATTTCGACGTGCCTTAACTGAGGAAGTTCTAAGTGCACATCTCGGTTTGCGAGGAGCACTCCGCCATTGTCCTTCGGCCAAAGGCTTTGAATATTGGGCAAATCAGGATCGCTTTCAAGATAGACCGGGCCGCCACTACCCCAGTCACGCAGCCCAGCATAGGCAAACTGACGGAGTGGCTCGAACTGTGGATCAGAAGTTCTTTCGAGGGCAGCCACGAGATGAGGCAGACTGACGCGGTCAGCGTCGTTCCAATCGCCGCAATTATGGACGAGTTTGACGAATCTATCACGAGCCCCTTTGCTGGGATACCGGACCTTTGCGATTGCCTCAAGCACGGTAACGTAAAGAATCTTCTTATATCTCTTTGGATTACGGTTGACTTGGATTCCGGCTATGATCCTTATATGCTCATCAAAGGCGGACAAAAAGGCCGCGATATTCTCTTCCAAGGCTTCTCTTTCTTCAGCTGTCATTTCTGCTCTTTGTCACCCAACACTTAATATACCAACTTGGTATTTTCTTACATGATATCCCAGACAAAAGAAAAATCAATCAAAATATTCCTGTCTTTTCTACAAAATGCAGCATGAAAATGTCTGTTAAATGGTCTTTGCTGATATTACGGAGTAAAAGATAATATGTCTTTTTCCGGATGCTGGATACTTGACACTCGTCACTCGATACTCGATGCTGGCGATAAGAGCAGAGGGATAAAGACCGAGGGACGAGGGACGTCCGCTGCGCTAGGACGAGGGACGATGAAAATCAGAAGAGCAGAAATCGGAACATCCGTAAGTCGTAAGGAAACACCTGTTCAACGTTCTATGTTCAACGTTCAAGGTTAAGACGAACAAGACTAAATAGACCAGACAGACCTTACTTATTGCTGACGGCTGTGTGCTGACTGCTGACGGCTTTTTGCTATTCACCATTCACCGTTCACTATTCACTGCCTTTATCGCGTTACACGTGATTGCGGAGCATTAGTTCGAGGGGATGCGGGTTCAGGTAGTGCTGTGTTTTCAGGTACGGCTCATTGTATTTCCGCACGTAGTGATTGAGGATCGTTATAGGGACTACGAGGGGGATGAGCCCTTTATGGTAACGTTCTATGATCTCCAGCAATTCCTGTTTTTCGTCAATCGTAAGATATTTTTTGAAGTAGCCCATGATGTGCGAAAGGACATTGGTGTTCTTTCTCGGTGTGGCGGCAAGGCGCAGCCCTTCCATCATGGTTTCGATATAAACGTCATTTAATCTCCCGCTATGTCCCCTGGGATCGGCAACATATTGCCCAAGCTTTGTGAGGTGTTGAGGACTGTGCGCCATGACGAGGAGTTTGTGGCCGGTATGGAAATTGACGAGGTCGCGCGGCGAACCCCCCTTTTTGAGAAATTCCTGCCACCTTTTAAAGACAAAGACCCTCTCAATAAAATTCTCCCTCAGCCCCGGGTCGTTCAGACGTCCGTCGTCTTCAACGGGGAGCAAGGGGAATCGTTTCATAAAGGCCTTCGCAAAGAGCCCGACCCCTCTATGGCTTGGCATGCCGCTCTCACTGTAGACCTTGACACCCTGCATGCCGGAACTGGGCGACCTGCTCTTAAAGATAAACCCGGACAGGTTTTCCTTCGCGAGGTCATCCAATTGTCGCAGTGTCCACTCTTTCATACGGCCCGTGTGGTCGATGCCGGTCCTGATAGTAAGGAGCCTTGGATCTTCAGGATCACCGACGAGCCGCATCGCCTCCCTCGGTACAGGAAGGCCGCAGCCCACCTCCGGGCAGACAGGGACCCAATCAAAATATTGGCCGAGGGTGTCGGTGATATAGCGGTCATGCTTGTGACCGCCGTCGTATCTGACCTTCTCGCCGAGAAGGCACGTGCTGATGCCGATCTTTATCCCTAATACGTCATTCGCACCGATGTCGGATTGTCCTGAGCAAACCGTCGTGAGGCAAGGAAGCTTGGTCTTTTGCGTAAGCAAAAGTTCCGAAGCCGAACGCGAGCGATTGGAGCCGCTGGAGCGGAATGAGCGTGTTTGCGATGGATATTCCGACATCGGTGTTCGTCCTAATGGAAAATCTGGGTTTATCTTTTCCATGATGCCTCTTCTCTCTCCTTTACCGGAAATCGATGAGGACCTTGAGGCTGCCCTTTTGGACGGCCGCCGCAAAGGCATCAAGCGCCCTGCTAGCCGGGAATATCCCGCTGATAAGCGGTTTGACGTTAATAGTTTTATCCGATAGTGCCCGCAGCGCGGGTTCGAATGGCCCGCACCGTGAGCCCAAAAGAGTGACCTCGTCGATAATGATCCTGTTGAGGTCGACCTCTCTCGTTGAAGCCACGGTGCTCTTCAAGACAATCGTGCCCCTCGGTCTCACAAGTTCAAGGGCGCTCTCAAGACCCGCCGGGGTCCCCGTTGCTTCAACGACGACATCATATTTTCTGCCAATGGGAAGGTCGTTCGCAGGATACGCTGCAATGCCCGCTTCCCGCGCAATGGCAAGTTTATGCTCGTGGTTGCCTGCAAGCGCGATCTCTGTCCCTGTGAGTGCGAGGACGAATGCGCAAAGAAGCCCGAGCTTCCCGTCACCGAGGACGATGATTTTGTCAGTCGGTTTTATATCCACCTGTTCCAGTATCTCGAATGCGGCAGCCAACGGTTCAGTAAAGACCGCCTCTTCATCGGCGATATTGTCAGGGACCTCATGAAGGTTTTCTACGGGCAGTGTAAGGTACTCTGCAAATGCCCCGTCCCTCCCCGATATCCCGAGGGTCGTTCTTTGGGGGCAATGTCGTGAGAGACCGCCAATGCAGTAATCACATACTCCGCATACACAGTTGATCTCACCAACAACCCTCTTACCGATCAACGCCCCGTCGCGCTCATCAACCTTTTCGACAATGCCGACAAACTCATGACCCGGGATACCCTTGAAACCCATGTATCCTTTTATGATCTCAAGATCTGTGTTGCAGATACCGGCTACCCTTACTTTGATGAGGGCCTCATTTGCCTTGTTGAGTTCCGGCAGCGGGTGATCTTCGGTGAAGCTGAGTATATTGTCAAAGACGATTGCCTTCATATCCCGGCATCGTCCTTTTTTGAATGTTTCTCGATAAACCAGTCTATCAACGATCTGGCAATGCTGATCTTTCCCGGGATGCTTGGCAGGTTGTTGACATCAAACCATTGCGCTTCGACTATCTCGTCACCATCAATTCTTATCTCACCACCGGCATACCGGGCTGTAAAGCCGATCATAAGCGAATCAGGGAAAGGCCACGGCTGGCTTCCGAAATAACGGATCTCCCGTACGTCTATCCCTGTTTCTTCCTTCACCTCACGCCTCACAACATCTTCAAGGGTTTCTCCCGGCTCGACGAAACCGGCAATGACACTGTAAATATCCTCTTTAAACCTGCTGGCCCTGGCGAGAAGAAGTTTATTTCCTTTCTCAACGAGAACGATAACTGCCGGAGAGATGCGGGGGAAACTGATGAAACCGCACCCGGTACACTCCTTTCCGGGGATGCCGGCCCTGCTCTCGATCTTTGCTCCGCACTGGCTGCAAAATTGAGAGGTCCTGTCCCAATTTATCAGCCCCAGTGCCCTGATTGCCATACCATAGAGGTTCTCGTCGAGGGCTCCGAAAAGACCCCTTAAACCATAAAAGGCCATGTCCTGAGGCGCTTCAACGGTCTCAGGCAGCTCTGCCGCGAAGCACTGCGCGTCGTTGATCCTGCCAAGGGATTGTATTCTCAATGAATTTAATTGCAATCCTCCCGCATCGCGCAGGAAAGGGACGGACATTGTGCCGTGATCGTTATACGTCAGCAATCGGTGTCCCTTGAAGATGAACCACCACGCAGGTTTATCCATGACACAATAATCACCTATTCCGAAGGAAAATGTCAAATCTACGCAATGGTTGGACATCGGCGTCGGGCTTTCCCCGCAAACACGCTCATTTAAGCTCCAGCGGCGCTGTTACCGGGGCTTACGTCGCCCCCTCTTCGGGCAAAGCCCGAAGAGACTCCCCTTCTCACCCACTGTGTGGGCTGGTTTATATCGCTCGCGTTCATTGGGTTTGTTGAGTTTACCCTTGGCTCTCAGCTCTCCGCTCTCTGCTGCCTTTCCCTCACGACGGTTTGCTACAGGAAAGTCCGACGCCGATGTCCTGATGATGTATCTGGGATGCGCTATTTTCTACATAATATCAAAACTCAAATATCAAATATTCCAAACAAATGTCCTACAATACGTTTTGAACGTTTTCCCCCGGTTCCTTTTCTTGAAAGAGAGTGCTGCTTATGGTATGACATTA
>JAQTNJ010000097.1 GCA_028713955.1 Syntrophorhabdaceae bacterium | reverse complement strand
TCGCTTGTTATCGATATCGCCGGTGACGGCAGTATACAGATGAATATCCAGGAACTTGCCACGGCAGTCCAGCACAAACTCCCCGTGAAGGTCGTCATACTGAATAACGGATACCTCGGGATGGTAAGGCAGTGGCAGGAATTGTTCTACGAGAAACGCTACACGTGGACATGTCTGCCCTGCCCTGATTTCGTGAAGGTCGCAGAGGCATATGGCGCTGCCGGTTACAGGATAGACAAAGAAGAGGATGTTGACAGGGTGCTCAAAGAGGCATTCCGGAACAACCAACCGACCTTCATCGACGTCCACGTTAATCCGGAAGAGTGCGTCTATCCGATGGTTCCCGCGGGGGCTTCGCTCAAAGAGATGCTTCTCGTTTAGGAGGAAACCTTGAAACACATCATATCAGTTCTCGTCGAGAACGAATTCGGAGTACTTTCGAGGATCTCCGGCCTGTTCAGTGGAAGGGGGTTCAACATCGAGAGCCTCTGTGTAGCTGAGACCCTGGACCCTACGATCTCAACCATGACCGTCGTAACAACGGGGGACGATGCGATCATTGAACAGATATTGAAACAGCTCAACAAGCTGATCAACGTCATAAAGGTTATTGATTTCAGGGATACAGACTATGTCTCCAGGGAGATGGTGCTTGTAAAGGTGAATGCCGATGAAAAAACGCGGGAGGAGATCCTGCGGATGGTAGAGATCTTCCGGGGAAAGATCATCGACGTCTCTCAGAAGACATATACGATTATGATTACCGGCGACGAAGAAAAACTGAAGGCCTTTTTAGCCCTCGTCAGGCCGCTGGGTATTAAAGAACTTGTCAGGACCGGGCCAATCGCCATGGCACGAGGCGACAGGACCATAAAGATGAAGGAAAAACAGCCAAAAGGAGGAAACGAAGATGGCTAAGATGTATTATGACCGTGATGCAGATCTGGGTGTATTGAAAGGGAAAAAGGTCGCTATCATCGGGTATGGAAGTCAGGGACACGCACAGGCACAGAACCTGCGCGACAGCGGTGTCAATGTTATCGTTGCCGAGCTGGAAGGAACACCGAATTACAAGCTCGCAGTGAGCCATAAATTCAAACCTGTAAGTGCAGCGAAGGCAGCGAAAGAAGCGGACATTATCCAGATCCTTGCGCAGGACAACGTTCAGGCCCAGTTATATAAAACCGAGATCAAGGATAACCTGAAAAAGGGCAACACGCTCGTCTTTTCTCATGGCTTCAATATCCACTATAACCAGATAGTCCCGCCCCCGGATATTGACGTCATCATGATAGCCCCCAAGGGCCCGGGTCACCTCGTCCGGAGGGAATACGAACGGGGCGCCGGCGTACCCTCACTGATCGCCGTCTACCAGGACTATACAAAAAAAGCGAAGAAAACAGCACTTGCCTACGCAAAAGGCATCGGCGCCACCAGGGCCGGCGTTATTGAAACGAGCTTCAAGGAAGAAACGGAGACAGACCTCTTCGGGGAGCAGGCAGTACTGTGCGGCGGCGCTACAGAGCTCGTCAAGGCAGGATTTGACACCCTCGTTGAGGCCGGCTACCAGCCCGAGATCGCCTACTTTGAATGTCTCCATGAGCTGAAGCTGATCGTAGACCTCATGTACGAGGGCGGCATGTCATACATGCGGTATTCGATAAGCGACACCGCCGAATACGGCGATATGACGCGGGGACGCAGGGTCGTCTCCGAAGAGACCAGGGAAGAGATGAGGGCCATACTTGATGAGATCGTAAGCGGCGAGTTTGCGAGGGAATGGATCCTCGAGAACATGGCGGGCAGACCTGTCTATAATGCCTTAAAGAAGATAGAAGGCGAACACCTTGTTGAAAAGGTTGGGAAGGAACTTCGTTCAATGATGGGGTGGATCGGGAGAAAAGATTGAGAGAAAGTCCAATTGCAAGGGAAGGGGTGAAGCTTATTCTCCCCTCCCTTGTCCTCTCTATCCTCCTCCTTATCGTCCACGCGTATATCATATTCTCCATAGTATTCCTCTTTTTCATCTTCTGTCTCTTCTTTTTCCGGAATCCAAGGCGTTTTTCCGCCGAATTGGACAATGTACTTCTCTCGCCTGCAGACGGCAAGGTAATGGGCATTGAAGAGATAATGGAAAAGGAATTCATCAACGATACAATGCGGAGGGTAAGCATCTTTATGTCCCCTGCCGATGTCCATGTAAACAGGGCCCCCTGCGAAGGCCGGATCGCAAAAATGCTCCACAGACCCGGCGAATTTGCCCTCGCGTTCAGAAAGGATATCGATAAAGACAATGAACGGAATTATATCCTCATAGAACATCATAACGAGAGGTTTCTGCTTGTACAGATCGCGGGCTTCCTCGCGCGGAGGATCATTGCCTACGTTAAAGAAGGCGACCATGTCAACAGGGGGGATACGGTAGGGATGATAGCCTTTGGCTCGCGGGTTGATATTTATTTTCCAAATCACTATGAAACTGTGGTAGAATTACACCAGAAGGTAAAAGCTGGAATAACACCTTTGGCACAAAAAAAGGGGGAAATATGAAACGGAGAAAAGGCAAAGGCATCTATATACTGCCGAATCTTCTTACCTCAATAAGCCTCTTTGCGGGTTTTTATTCTATCGTTGCAACAATTGACAGGAAATTTACCTATGCCGCCATAGCGATCTTCATCTCCTGCGTCTTCGATATGCTTGACGGCAGAGTTGCGCGTATGACGAAATCAAGCAGCAGATTCGGCGTTGAGTATGATTCGCTCTCTGACCTTGTTGCATTCGGGGTAGCCCCCGGGCTTCTTGTGTATATATGGGCATTGAAAAGCTACGGAAGGTTCGGATGGCTCGCGGCATTCCTGTTTGTCGCCTGCGGTGCCTTGAGGCTTGCGCGGTTCAACGTGCAGGTTGACACTGTTCAGAAAAAACATTTTCTCGGTCTGCCCATACCCGCAGCGGCGGCAACCATAGCAGGCAGCGTGCTCTTTTACTCCTGGCTTGGATACATGAGCGGGTTCAAGACAGTTCTTATGCCTATCCTTATATATATCCTCGCATTTCTAATGGTCAGCGAGGTCCGCTATTACAGTTTCAAGGAGATGGGTTTTTTCAAGGGCAAGCCCTTCCGTTCAACCGTAACTGCTATCATGGTCCTTGTAATCGTGTTCATTGAGCCGCAGTTGACCCTCTTCGCGGCAACCTTTGCCTATGTCCTCTCAGGACCTGTATATACTCTTGCGAAGAGAAAAAAGATTATTCTCGAGGACGCTGTTGCCCATTCGAGAGAAAATCAAGCAGAGCAAGGTGGTCATCGATAACGGCATCTGCTTCTAATCCGCTGCCTTTATAGGCGATAAAATGCACTCCCGACGCAAGTGCTGTCTCTCTGTCGACCTCGGAATCTCCTACATAAACTATATTATGCCTGTCCAGGTTGAACGCCTGTATGATCTTTTCCACGCCTTCCGGATGCGGTTTGGGGGTTGTCACATCAAGGGCCGTTACAACCATCTCGAAGTATGGCGACAGCCCGTATTGCTCCATGACATAGGGCATGGAGGTCGTTCTGTTCGTGTTGATCGCCCGTTTTATCCCCCTCTCCTTTAATCTTGCAAGGGTTTCAAGGAGGTGGGGCTCCATCTTGAGGTAGACAATAAAATCCTTGAAATTTATCTCTTTCTTTAACAACTCCACTGCCCTTTTTTCAAGCGCTTCACTCCCCCGGGACATATAGCGGAGCGAGTCATAGACCGTATGGGTATGACAGTATTGCAGTTCATGCTCTTTCAGTGGTTCCCGCCCCATCGACAGGGCAATTTGGCGGTATAGCCTTCCGTTCGCTTCAAGCGAATCGAACAGAACACCATCGCAATCGTAGATAACGCAATCGATCTGCCATTTCTTGATCTTTTTTTCCATATCCTGCCAGCCCGCCTTTACTTTTCGTTAAAATTACTTTTGTCCATTCTACCACACATTGCCCTAAACATAAACCCGGCCCATGGCAAATCCTAAATCCGAATATCGCAAGGTTCAATCCTGACGAAGGAGGGACAATCCTAAACAAATTCAAATGTTCAAAATTCAAAACGTGCGTTGAAGGGCTTTTGTTTAGAACATTTGATATTTGCGTTTTGATATTGTTTAGGATTTGGTGCTTCGATATTCGTGTTTGCATTATGCTTCGTACTTCGATATTTGGTTATTTAAAATTTATAGTTTTAAATCGCCCAAGATATGTTACAATGGTATGACTAAACCGAGGAGGTGTTCATGATAAGTGTTTCCGTTCCCGGATGGGGTGAACTTGAGATCGAATATCTTGTGCTTGATTATAATGGAACATGCGCATTTAACGGGAAGCTTAAAGAAGGCGTAAAAGAGATGCTGGAAAAGATATCCAGATATATAAAGATCTTCATTATCACTTCAGATACATATGATAATGTTGACCGCGAAATAAATGTTATGGGTTTCAACGTATTAAAAGTAAAAAAAGAAGAGAGCGGCACTGAGAAGGCAAAGATAGTGAGAGAGCTTGGTCCTGAAAAGGTTGTAGCAATAGGGAACGGCGCAAACGATGCCATAATGCTCAGAGAAGCATCACTTGGGATTGGGGTGATCGGCGAAGAAGGATGCGCCACTTCGCTCATCAAAGAAGCTGATTTTGTTGTCCCGGATATTATTGACGCCTTAAGCATCATCCTCCATCCGGAGAGAATTGTTGCAACGTTGAGAGAATAAATCAAAGGCAGCAGTCAGCCATCAGCGCACAGCGTTCAGCGGAAATCAACAGATACTCAAAAAAGCTGGTAGCTGACGGCTGGTAGCTGACGGCTGAAGCAAGTCATGATCGGTAATCTCCTTAAAAAGATAGTCGGTACAAAAAATGAGAGGGAACTGAAGAGGATTCAGCCTATCATCGAAACGGTGAACGGCCTCGAAGAAGAGATCAAACAATGCACCGACGACGAACTGAGGGCAAAAACCCCCTACTTTAAAGAAAGACTCGGGCGGGGAGAAGATCCCGATTCCATTTTGCCTGAGGCATTTGCTGTTGTCCGTGAAACGGCAAGACGCATGATCAATATGCGCCATTTTGATGTCCAGCTCATCGGCGGTGTCGTTCTCCACGAAGGGAAGATCGCCGAGATGGCGACAGGTGAAGGTAAGACGCTCGTTGCAACCCTTCCTGTATACCTTAATTCACTGACAGGGCTCGGCGTCCACGTCATTACTGTCAATGATTACCTCGCCAAAAGGGATGCCGAATGGATGGGTCCTGTTTACAAATTCCTCGGCCTCTCCGTGGGTGTCATAGTCCACGACCTGGACGACAGCACGAGGAAAACGGCCTATGGAAGCGATGTAACATACGGCACCAACAATGAGTTCGGGTTTGATTACCTGAGAGATAACATGCGCTATTCCCTTGAGGAATGTGTTCAGCGCGAATTCAACTACGCCATCGTTGACGAGGTTGACAGCATCCTCATTGACGAGGCGCGTACACCACTCATCATCTCCGGTCCTGCCGAGGAATCGACAGATAAATATTACAAGATAAACAGGCTCATCTACCAGCTCAAGAGAGACAAAGATTTTATGGTCGACGAGAAGGCAAAGACGGCCTATCTCACTGAAGACGGCGTTGCGAAGATAGAAAGGCTCATCAATGTAGACAACCTCTACGATCCGAAATATGTGGATTTCCTCCACCACATAAACCAGGCCCTTAAGGCACACCACCTCTTCCAGCGAGACGTGGACTACATCGTGAAGGACGGGCAGGTCATCATTGTCGACGAATTCACCGGCAGGCTCATGCCCGGGAGGCGTTTCAGTGAAGGGCTTCACCAGGGACTGGAGGCAAAAGAGAATGTCAAGATCGAACGGGAGAACCAGACGCTCGCGACGGTTACCTTCCAGAACTATTTCAGGATGTATAAAAAACTCGCCGGCATGACCGGCACTGCCGATACTGAGGCCCTGGAGTTTAAAAAGATCTATAACCTCGATGTACTGGTAATACCTACCAACAGACAGCTTATCCGGACAAACTACACCGATGTCATATACAGGACGGAAAAAGAAAAATTCAGGGCTGCCGTGAGTGAGATCGAGGAACTCTACAAAAAAGGTAAACCAATGCTCGTCGGCACTCTCTCCATTGAAAAGTCAGAGAGATTATCGGAGATGCTGAAAAGGAAAGGCATCCCCCACCATATACTCAACGCAAAGAACCACGAACGGGAAGCGGAGATCGTTGCGCAGGCAGGAAGGTCGAAGGCTGTGACCCTGTCCACCAATATGGCTGGAAGGGGAACAGACATACTCCTCGGTGGAAACCCTGAATTCCTTGCCCTGAACATGAGCAAGGGGCAAAAAGGAACGGAAGAATATGACAGGGCGCTGGAAGAGGCAAAGAAGATCTGTGAGAAGGACAAACGGGAAGTCATCGCTCTCGGGGGACTGCACATAATCGGCACTGAGAGACACGAGTCACGGAGGATCGATAACCAGTTGCGGGGGCGCTCAGGCAGGCAGGGCGATCCCGGATCCTCAAGGTTCTATGTGTCCCTCGAAGACGAGATAATGAGGCTTTTCGGCTCCGACAAGGTATCGCCTATCCTTGCGAAACTCGGCATGGCAGAGGACGTCCCCATAGAACATCCATTTATTACAAAGGCCATCGAGAACGCCCAGACACGGGTCGAAGGCCACAACTTCGAGATCCGTAAATATCTCCTCGAATATGACAACGTGATGAACAAGCAAAGGGAGACAATCTACGGCATGAGACGGGAGGTCATGAAGGGCGGCGACCTGAAGGACCGTATCCTCGACATGATCGAAGAGATATGCGAAAACCTCGTATATGAATACGCACCCGAAAAGGTCTATCCCGAAGAATGGGACCTCGTGTCATTAAAGAACAGGATCTTTGAGACCTTCTTCTTCCACATAGACTTTGGTTCTATAGACCTGAAAGACAGCACAAGAGAAGGTCTTCTTGACATGGTGATCGAAAAGGTCCTCGAAGTGTACGAAAACAAGACAAAAGAATTCGGTGAAGATGAACTCCGGGCAGTAGAATATTTCATCACATTGAATTCACTCGATACACACTGGAAAGAACACCTTCTCGGTCTTGATCATCTGAAAGAAGGCATCGGCCTTCGGGGCTACGGTCAGAAAGACCCTCTCAGGGAATACCAGAGGGAAAGCTTCGAACTGTTCCTCGATATGCTCGAAAGGGTCAAATACGATACGGTCCGGAAAGTATTTGCCATACAGCCCGCGAGAGAAGCTCCCACACAGGCGGAGCCTGCGATGTTCTTCAACAAGAATGCTTCACCTTCCCTTGAAGGAAAGGACAGGAAAGACAGGAAGATCGGGAGAAATGATCCCTGTCCGTGCGGCAGCGGGAAAAAGTATAAGAAATGCTGCGGAAGATAAACCGGAGGTTGAGAGGTTAAGAAGATAAGAGGGTGTGTCTTGCCTAACCTCTGCTCCTCTTACCTTCTTAACTTCATGTCTTATAGCGGGAGGTGTTATGATCAGCGGGATTGAGTTTGCGGGTATATCATCGGGCATCAAACCATCAGGGCTTGATCTGGGGCTTGTCTTTTTCAGGGAAGGGATGAATGTCTTTACGCTCTATACGAGAAACAAGGTCAAGGCAGCCCACATCCTTTACAATAAAAAGATGGGTGCAAGGCCGATACGGGCCCTTCTCGTCAACAGCGGTTGCGCAAACGCCTGCACGGGGAAGGAAGGCACAGATGACCTGAGCGCCGTTGCCGGACAACTTGCACCCTTACTCAAGATCAGACCCGCCGAACTTCTCTTTGCGTCAACAGGCGTTATAGGGAAAAGACTCCCTGCCGATACCATTATCCGTTCGCTCCCGTTACTTGCGCAAAATCTGAAAGATACACACATCGATGTCTTCTCGCGTGCTATCATGACAACCGATACCTATCCGAAGGTCATCAAAGAAACGTTCAGGGGGAAAAAAGAATACAGCGTCATAGGTGTAGCAAAGGGCTCAGGTATGATAAACCCCCTTTTCGCGACGATGCTCGCCTTTGTTTTTACCGATTACCCTGTCCCGCCTGCCGCACTGAAGCGGTCATTCGTCCATTCTGTGAAGGAAAGCTTTGAGCGGATAACTGTCGATGGCGAATGCAGTACAAACGATACGGTGATGCTCTTTACGAAAAGAGGTCCTGAAGATCCACGGGGGATTGCCGGGTTCAAAGAGGCGCTGCTGTCGGTAATGCAGAATCTTTCAATGATGATAGTGAAAGACGGGGAAGGGGCAACACGGGTAGCCCACATAATTGTCAACGGCGCGAAGAAAAAAGAGATAGCCGAAAAGATAGCGCGGAGGATAGCCATATCGCCGTTGACAAAGACAGCGTTCTTCGGATGTGATCCGAACTGGGGAAGGATCATCGCGGCGGCAGGCGATGCGGATGTGCCTGTTGCGCCGTCAAAGATAGATATCATCCTCCAGGGGGAACAGATAGTAAAGAACGGCGTGGAAGTCCCCTTTGACGAACAGACATTAAAAAAGATGATGAACAAAAAGGATATCAGCGTCATCGTAAATCTCAACGACGGCAAGGCGTCCTTCGACATCTACACCACAGACCTCACCTATGACTACATAAAGATCAACGCATCATACAGAACGTAGCTGAGAGCGGAGAGCTGAGAGCGGAGAGTGAAGAGACGAACGCATAGAGCATAGCGTATAGCGAAAAATCATAGCTCATCGGAAATCCTAAATCCGAATATCTAAATCCTGAACAAGCACAAATGTTCCAATGTTCAAAACAGTTAAATACAATAAGTGTGTCATTGCGAGCACAGCGCGGCGTTTTGTCATTGCGAGCCCGCAGGGCGTGGCAATCCCATCCGCTGAGATCGCCACGTCGCTTCGCTCCTCGCGATGACAACACGTTTTGAACATTTGATATTTGAATTTTGATATTGTTTAGAGATTGGTGCTTAGGATTTCGTGCTTGCTATCAGCTTTCAGCAGTTAACTCTCCGCTCTCAGCCCTCTGCTCTCCGCTGCTCTTTCCGTTGTCTTTTCACTTCATATGCCGATATGGCGAAGCTCGTTGCCACATTGAGGGAAGGGAAACCTGCCGGCGTGGGGATCTTCACGAGGGCATCGCACCTTTCTATGGTAAGCCTCCGAAGCCCGTCTTCACCCCCAAAGACGAGACAAACAGGTCCTTTCAGATCTATCTCCCACAAAGGGGCTGTTCCTTTCTCATCGAGGGCGTAGCAGAAGACACCCTTGTCCTTCATCTCACCGATAAACCTGGCGAGATTGACAACACGGACAATCTTCACGTGTTCCACGGCGCCACGGGCAATATTCGTAACGGTCTCGGTTATACCGCAGGAGCGGTCCTTCGGAAGGATCACGGCCTCAACACCGAGGCATGCGGCGCTCCTGACAATATTCCCCAGGTTCTGCGGGTCATAGACACCATCAAGTGCACAGAAAAAGGGCTTCTTCACAGTATCGATACCCCTGATAAGCTCATCGGGATCGGTATAGGAGATCTCGTCCCTCTCGAGACAGATATGGAATTTTCCTTCTTTGAATCTCCTCGTGAAGGCCTCTTTCGGAAGTATCTTGAATTGGACACCCTTCAGTTTTGCTTCTTTGATATATTCCCCGGATGTCCTCTCGTAACCTGCTTCTATCCAGAGCTTCCGAACCTTTTCGGGGTGTTCCCTGAGGGTTTCGAGTATGCTGTTCCTATTTGTGAGAAAGGACATGCTTTATATCCTCGCTGATCTTTGCCAGCAGTTGTTGCGGGTTCTTGCTGTCCCGTACCGCCCTGCCGAGGACTATGTATGTGGCTCCTTTCTGGATAGCCTCTACCGGCGTAATGGTCCTTTTCTGGTCATCCTTCTTTTCTTCAATCCTTACGCCGGGCGTAAGTATAATGAAGTCTTTCCCGCACAGGCTGCGTATCATCTCTATCTCGCTCCCGCCGGCGACCACACCATCAAGGCCTGCCTCCTTTGCGAGGAGGGCAAGTTTTTTCGTCAATTCATAGACCGGTATCTCGATCCCCATCCGTTGCAGTTCCTGGTCATCGATGCTCGTGAGCACGGTGACTCCAATAATCCTGGGTCTCCGCACATGAAGATTTTTTGCGGCATCATGGAGGGCAGCCTTCGCCTCTTTCATCATGGTAAAACCACCGGTTGTATGGACATTCAGTATATCAACACCAAGCTTTGCGGCTTCTATGGCCGCCTTTGCTACGGTATTTGGTATATCGTGGTATTTCAGGTCTAAAAACACCTTCGATTTTTTCAATTTGATGAAGTCAACGATCTTAGGACCGCAATGGGTAAAAAGCTGCTTGCCGACCTTGAACATCCCCACGTGGTCTTTGAATTCCATAACAAGCTTCTGAGCCTCCTGGAAATGCTCTACGTCAAGGGCGAATACCAATTTTTCCTTCGGGTCCATCGATCCTCCTTATTTTAAAACCAGCTATCAACTAACAGCAATCAGCTACCCCTCTTTATTTTAACGAGTTATCGCGTGTATTCTTATCGCAAAAGAATTGACAATGAATATCCTATCCATTAAAAATATGTCAGTGGAAAAAGAAGGTCTATCCGACATCCTGCTTCTCTGCGTCGCGGCTATATGGGGAATCAATTTTGTTGCTGTAAAATTTCTCCTCACAGAGATTTCCCCTGTTAACCTTATATTGTTCCGATTCATCGCGGGGAGCATATTTTTATTCTTTCTACTCCTTTTTTTTG
>JAQTNJ010000096.1 GCA_028713955.1 Syntrophorhabdaceae bacterium | reverse complement strand
AGATTCTCTGTCGTTGTCTTTTTTCTCGGTATCGAGATAGGGAAGGGTGTCACCTCTTCCGGTCATGGCGTTGATCGCTTTCGATACCTCTTTGAAGGTTATCTTACGGGTGCGGTCTGTATACCCGGCGAGCAGGGCAAGGTCAGCAAGCGCGATAATTGTCCTTGGCAGACCTTTCGAGTATTTGTGGATGATCTCCAGCGCATCATCAGTAAAGATCTCTCGTGCCACGTCGAGGCCGGACTTGTTCAGCCGGTACCGTATAAGCTCCCGGGTTTCCTCGAACCGTAATGGTGTAAAATAATATCTGACAGGCAGCCTCTGCCAGAATTCCGGCATATTCTTTATGGTTTCCCACAGGGCCTTTTGTCCTGAAAGGATAAAGGTATGGAGGTACTCGTTGTTGTGAGTAAGATTGATGAGCATCCTCAATTCCTGCAGGGTCTCTTCTTCCCCGCACAACATCTGCCCTTCATCAATAACGATAATGCTCTTGCCACCCTGTTCTTTGATCTCCGTCAGGGCATCTCTTAAAACCAAAAGGTTTTTCAGTTTATCTCCATCCTGTTGCAGGTCAGAAACGATATGCATCCGGTTGTCCAGGAAATCAATTGTGAGGTTGCTCGGGTTTTTTTCGTTTGATTTAAAGTTCTTGATAGATCCGGTTATATAGGCAATTATCTGAGAAGGGGTCAGGGTTGGATGATCGATATAGGCAAACTTGAAGGAATCACCGTACTGTTCCCTCATATCATCGATGAGACGGAAGATCGTCGTAGTCTTACCGAGCCCGGCCTCCTCGGATACGATAAGAACGCCGCCCTTGTTTGTGTTGATGGCGTATTTCAGTCTTTCGAGACATTCAAAGTACTGGCCCGTCACACACATCATCTTGCCGTCAGGCGCAAGGATGAACGGATGTTGTTCCAATCCCCAGTATTTTATGTATTCTTCTATCATGGTTTACAGTATTTATCAGGAGTATACCCGATTTTTAATGCGTCTGCACGATTTCTGAAGATTATTTTATCTTTTGCCGGGATCTTGCTCACATACTTACAGGATGGTCTGTGGAGGGTATAGGTGCGTTTGTTTCCGACATAATAGGATTCCGTATCCTTTTTCTTTTCCTGCCAGAGACCTTTTTCCCCCTCTACGGCCTTTTTTTCAAGGTTTGTAAGTATCCTCTGGTATTTTACGTTTGGCGCCTTGACCGACGCCCTTGCGTAGCCGAGCTTTACAAGTTCTGCGTTGACGAACAGGTTCTTGATAAAGACATAGGCGAGTAATCGCCCCTGCGGGTCTTTTTTGTCGTGGTCGAATTCAAGACGGACCTTTTTCATGAAGACAAGCCTTTTGTTGTACTTCAATGCTTCTTTTGCGTAAAACTCCGCACCACCTTCTTTTGTCTTCAATCTCGGGGCCTCGATGCCCAGATATCTCACAGTTTCACCTGTGTCCAGTTGTATGGTATCACCGTCGATGACCTTTCTGACCACGTAGTCTTTGCTAAAGGCGGGGGCTGGAAGGAGAAAAGAGAGTGCAAAAACGATAAAAATAATAATATTTTTCATGCTTAAAAGATTTTACAATATTTTATGAATATGTTAAAGGGGTATTATCAAGTTAATTCTCTATAATGCACCGGGGGTGTATATGAGAAAAGGGGTTTTCACTATAGTCGTAGTGGCTATATGCGTGGTTTGCCCTTTGTATTGTGCCGGAGATGATAATGCCATTACAGCAGGCTATGGGTTCGGGATATTCAATCTGGACCCGAAGTTCGGCAAACTGCGCGGAGACGGCAGGTATTACTATTTTTATCAGATCACGTATGCCCGGGAAAAGGCACTGGTCAAAAACCTTTATCTTCTCATGGAGCCCTTCGCTGCATACGTCAATGATCCCCAGAGCGGACTTGATGCCGGTATGACGATGTCCCTCAAGTACTATTTCGGCAAAGACAACAAGAACAGTTTTTTTGCCACTTTGGGGACAGGGGCTGCGTATACGACCATCGCGTTTGAGGAACAGGGAACACACCTGTTGCTCATCCTGCAAGGAGGTATTGGTTACCGTTGGAATAATTATTTTATAGAGAACAGGTTCCGCCATTACTCAAATGGCAATACAGAAAGACCAAACAGGTCGATCAATGCAAATATTGTAAATATAGGAGTGCATTTTTAGGGGCAGGATTAAAAAAGTGGAGCGGGGTTGCCGCTCCACTTAATTGTTTTCTATCCTTTGTTCGTTTTACTTCTTTACCGGTTCAAAGGCAAAAAAGACCCTCTCCGACATGATGGTTCCCAGTTTGCCCTTGTCTATGGGCAGTGCAGGGACCGGAAATACCGCAAGCTGGACCTCATCGCCCCGTTGCAATGTACCTGCCGCGCAATTGGTAATTCTGCTCAACACCCTTCTTGCGGGATCAACGCCGAGATCAATCACCGCATGGATAAGCGGAGACTGAAATCCGAGTGGAACGCCTTTCACTTCTTCCGAAAAGACGATGACCTTGCCCTTTTTCGGCAGATCTATGTATTCAAGGTTTTCGGAGTAGCATTCCGGGCATATTACCCTGGGGGGATATGAAACAAGACCGCAGTCTTTACATTTTGTCGTCGTCAATCTCCCCTGTTTCAGGTTTTCATAAAACATCCAGTTCCTGTTAAACTCTTTTGCCTCAAGAGGCCACATATCCATCGTTGATGGATAAAGATCTTCAAGTATTGGGATTCCCAGAACAGCCATGTTTTCCTCCTTATTTTACTGGTTCTTTTCCATAGATTAAGATGGTATGCTCAGCGTTGGCCCCGCTCAGGTTGTGGGTAAGTCCGATGTCGGCATCTTTCACCTGGTGACGAGCCCTGCCCTGGAGCTGTTTCATGATCTCGGTGCCCTGCCTGATACCTGTTGCGCCGAATGGGTGCCCGCACGCTAATAACCCACCATCGGTATTGATGGGGACCTTCCCGCCGATCTCTATCTGTTTGGAACCGCAGAACTCCCCGCCTTCACCCTTCTTACAGAAACCGAGATCTTCGACCTCGATAACCTCTGAAATCGAGAAACAGTCATGTGTCTGGGCAACCTTAATGTCACTGGCCGAAACCTTTGCCCTTGTATATGCCTTTTCTGCCGCTATCCTTGTGTGTTTCCAGTCTGCAAGATGGACACCCGGGAAATTGGCCGAAACACTGTTCAGACATACCTGGGCAGTGCCCCTGATATACACGAGAGGTCTGTCGGTAAACTTCCTGGCAATCTCATCTGTTGTGATGATGCATACTGCCGCGCCGTCTGTGATCGGGCAGCAATCATAGAGCGTAAGAGGAGGCACAACGACAGGAGCATTCATCGCCTCTTCCAGCGTCAGGGCCTTTTGCATCTGGGCAACAGGGTTTGTTGTCGCATAGTTGTAGTTTGCCACTGAGACAGCGGCCAACTGTTCTTTTGTTGTGCCATAGTGCATCATGTGCTCCTGCGCCGTCAGTGCAAAGAATGGAGGCGGAAGCCCCATACCGTGGACGCCATCCCAGTCATGATCAACAGAAGCGAGCTCGCTGTAGAAGACCTCCCATTTCTGAGGTGTGTAAAGCTTTTCACCGCCAGCGACCATCACGATATCAGCCGCGCCTGCCTGTACCAGACCCATCGCCAGGATTATTCCCGTGGAACCACCTGCGCACAGGGTATCACACCGCGTGCAGATTGAAGTGGGTTTTACACCAACTCTTTCAGCAATAACCGGCGCAGTGTTTACCTGGAAAGAGCACCTTCCGGCATATGATGAAGCAACGATCAGCCCATCTACGTCTTTGGGTTTTAAAGTCGGGATATCATCGAAGCACGCCTTGGCTGCTTCCTGGAAGAGATCCACCAGGTGGGCTTCCCGAACGCCCCATTTACATTGGCCGCCTGCCAATATTACTGCATTTCTTGCCATACAATCCTCCTTGAAGTTAAATTCAGCTATCAGCTATCAGTTATCAGACATCAGCTTTATCGTATCGTTGATCTTTTGTACGAAGGCTGATCACTCGTCACTGAGTGCCAAACACCTTTTTCCTACTTACCCTTATAGTTGGGTTTTCTCTTCTCAACAAAGGCGTTTATTCCTTCCCTCCCGTCTTCAGAGGTGAACGCTATAGAAAAGGAATCCATCTCCATCGTAAGACCGGACGCAAGGTCCATGTTGAGCCCGTTGTCGATACACCTCTTTATGAGGGCGAAGGCCGCCTTTGGTTTGGATGCCAGCTTCTTTGCCATTGCCCTTGCTTCTTCCATCAGCTTGTCTTTCGGTACGACCTTGTTCACAAGGCCGATCCGGTATGCCTCCGCGGCATTGATAGTATCGCCCGTATAGATCATCTCTTTTGCCTTTGCCACCCCTATAAGCCTCGGCAGGCGCTGTGTCGCGCCTGATCCAGGCATGATGCCGAGGCCGATCTCAGGCAGGCCGATGACGGTGTCCTCAGAGGCGATCCGAAGGTCACAGCAGAGGGCAACCTCACACCCGCCGCCGAGCGCAAGCCCGAAAACTGCTGCGATCGTGGGTTTCCCGATACCTGTCAGTTTATCAAAGGCCTTCCGTGGGGCTGTCCAGAGGAAATCGAGCGTTTCCACGGCAGTTTTTCCCATGACATCCTTGATATCGAGACCTGCCGCAAAGGCCTTATCGCCATTCCCCGTGATGATGATCGCGCCGATCGCGTCATCATTCTCAAATTCGCAGACAGCATCGTAAAGCTCGTGATAGAGTTGTACGCTCAACGGGTTCACAGGGGGTCTGTTCAGTTTGATGATCCCTATGGGTGCTTCCTTTTCAACGATCAAAGTCTCATAGGCCATACAAGCCTCCTTGTGCCTCCGTTATTTTGAATAATCGTACCAGCCTTTGCCTGATTTTCTTCCCAGGATACCTGCTTTTACAAGGTTCCTAAGCGCAAACGGCGGATCCCATTTCAACTCTTTCGGCAGATTGTCATAGAAGTATTGCGCTACATGGACGTTAATATCGAGACCTGTGAGGTCCATCAGCTCGAAAGGACCCATGGGATAGTTCAACCCGAGTTTCGCTGCCTTGTCGATGTCTTCTATGGAAGCGACGCCCTGTTCATAGAGCTTTATTGCCTCGAGGAGATGGGGGACCATCAATCTGTTTACGAGAAATCCGGGGATGTCCACGCGCACTTCAACGGGTTCTTTGCCAAGTTTTCTGGTAAGGTCGATCGTTGTGGCAACGGCCTCATCGTTTGTCTTCATGCCCCTGATAACCTCAACGAGTTTCATCAATGGAACAGGATTGAAGAAGTGCATGCCAACAACCTTGTCGGGCCTTTTTGTGGCTGTCGCGATCTCCGTAAGAGACATGGAAGAGGTGTTCGATGCAAGAATCACGTCTTTTCTTGTGACCTCGTCAAGTTCTGCAAAGACCTTTTTCTTTATGTCCATTACCTCAAGGACGACCTCAACGACGAAATCGACATCTTTCATGTCTTCCATTTTTGTGGTGCCCTTGATCCTTCCCATGATGGCGCTCTTGTCTTCCGCCTTCATCTTGCCTTTTTCAACGGATTTTGAGAGGAATTTGTCGATATTTTTTAAACCGCCCTCAACGAACCTGTCTTCAATATCCCGCATCACGACATCGTAGCCGGCCTGTGCGGCTACCTGTGCAATCCCGTTGCCCATAGTACCGGCGCCCAAAACCCCGATCTTCTTTATATCCATACTTCCCTCCTGATTTATTGAAAATTAAAAAATTCACATGCCGTAAATTTAACTTATTTATTGTGTATATAGCAACAGTTTTTTTGGGAACTTTTACCTTAAAATAGACAAAAAGTACTAGACTGGACGGCGACCTTAAAGAAATCAGGATTCCTATCCAATACGTTACTTCCCTATCCCCTCTTTTGCAGGTTTTACATACAACTCTCTTAATTTTGGTTTCTCTATCTTTCCTGCCGGGTTCCGTGGAATATCCGCATAGACTATCTTCTCAGGCCATTTATATTTTGCGAGCCCCTTCTCTTTGCAGAACTCGATAACCTCTTCCTCCTTCATCGCCTCTCCCTGCTTCAACTGGACGATCGCCATGGTGATCTCCACTAACCTCGGATGCGGATACCCGATGACTGCAACATCCTGGATCTTCGGATTCTTGCGCAGGACATCCTCTATCTCGGCCGGAAATATGTTTTCTCCGCCTCTGATGATGAGATCCTTCGACCTGTCAGCAAAGAAGAGATATCCGTCTTCATCGGTATATGCCAGATCGCCTGTATGCAGCCATCCTTCCGTTATTGTCCTGGCGGTCATTTCCGGATTGTATGCGTACTCTTTCATGAGGCGCGGGCCCTTGAGAAGCAGTTCCCCAACCTTGCCCGGCGGCAACGTCTGTCCCTTGTCATCAACGACCTTTACCTCCATGAAGGGTCCGGGGCGTCCGATCGCGCCTGTCTTTCTCAGGATATCTTCATCATAGAGGGCGACCGTGCATCCGCCCCCGCCTTCGGTGATCCCGTAAGTGTTGAACATCTTTAATCCATGGAATATCCTCTTGCTGTCCTCTAAAAGTATGGTCGGAACGGGTTGTGCACCCATCGCGATATATTCCAGGTTGGAGAAATCGTATGTGCTGATGTCCATTGCCCCGGATTTGATCATATTGATGATGTCCGACCATATCGGCACGCTTATCCATCCCCCTGTGGCCTTTTCCTCTGCGATCGATCGGATCAATCCCTGTGGTGACAGGTCCTGAGCTATAAGCACCTTTCCTGCCGCCATATAGCAGGGGAAGGAATAGAAGAGGGAGCCGCTGTGGTAGAAAGGATGCGGAGCAATATACACGCTTTCATATCCCTCTCCGAAGGTCAGGCCGTTGCCCAGCCCTATATAGAAGAGGGTCTTGTGGGTGTGGCAGACAGGTTTCGGAGCTCCCGTTGTGCCTGACGTGAACATGAGCTCTGCCATCTCATCATCTGCCGTTTCAATCATTACCTCTGACCGGTTACCTTTATCAATAATCTCCTTATATGATGTCATGTTTGATGGGATGTTGTTCCCCACGCATACATATTTGTTAACATAGCTGAGCTCTTTGATAATAGGTTCAACCCTTGGCGCAAAGGTATCGTCCATTATAAAGACCTTCGATCTCACGACGTCGGCGGCGTATTTTATATCGCCCGTTGCAAAGCGGTAGTTAAGGGGTGTTATGGTGGCGCCGGTCTTCAATATTGCCATATATGTCACATACCACTCGATGCTGTTCATCATAAGGTGGAGGACAATATCTCCTTTTTGTATCCCGCACTCTTTAATCATATAGTTTGCAAGCTTGTTCGCCTGGCCGTTCAGTTCTCCCCAGGTAATGGTCCTCCGTATCCCTTTTGAAGGATTGCTTTCGATCAGGAATTCTCTCATGGGGAATTTACTTGCATTAAGACCGCAAAACATTGAAAAGTTCATTATACCCTCCTCATTTTTGATATAGGGTTATCGATCACCTTTATAACTAAATCTGTTGTCTGTCATAGAACCTTTCAGCAAGATGCGTTATGCGGGATCTCAGGTTGAGCAGATACGCCTTTTCCGTTTGTTTGGGCCCCGGATTCAGGTCGTATTGCTCGGCCTTGACCTTTCTCGCCACCTCTTCGACAGATCCTTTCTCGGAACGTAACAATTCAATGACATGTGTTTTGAAATATTCAGCCTCTCTCAGCGACCGTGCCAAAAAATTCTTAACCTCTTCTTTTCCCACAAAAACAAAGTGATGGCCCTGGCAGAAAACCTCTGCCGGGAATTCCATTAAACGTTTCATAGAAGCGACATACATATCGTAATCAACGAGGAATTCAGGGACAATGTTGCCTGTCCTGTCCTGGCAGCCCCACGCCTCGGTAGCGATAAGAATCTTCCTTTCCGGAATGTAGTAAGAAAGATGATCACGGGTATGCCCCGGTGTTGCGATCACACGGACAGTCAGGTCGTCATCGACCTCTATCGTCTGCCCATCTTCAAGCACCATATCGATATTGAAGGGCCTGAAGGGATCATCCAGCATCTCTGTCGTGCTGATCCCATAATATTCATTGATAAAGGGCATCACGTCCTTGCTGAGGGTTTTTATAAGATTTTGCGCATTTGGCCGTTTGATTATTGATGCCGCCCTTTCTGAGGCCGCAACCTTGATACCCGGGAAAGACTCTCTGATATAGCTCGTTCCGCCGCAATGGTCCCAATGGACATGCGTTAAAAAGAGTATCACCGGTTGCTTCTCTTTTACAACGGACTTGATCGCCTCTACGTAATGTCTTCCCATACACGCAAAGCCTGCCTCGAAAAGCACAGGTTTTCCGCCGTCAAGGAGATAGACCGGCGACCACGGTAGTCCGGCTACATATAGTTTGTCTGCCACAAGTCCTGTTTTATCAAAGATCATGTTTATGCCGAGAAAATAACATCGAGTATTTTTTATAACAATAAAAAAGCGGTGTTGAATATTTTATAGTTTACCTCTATAGTTTCCTCTCATTTCATTAACAGATTAGGAAGAAAAGTAGCCATGCCGGGGAAGAAGAATAACAGAATGGTAACCGTAATCAGACTCGCAAGGAATGGGACAACTCCTTTGTAGATCACCCCTAACGGGGTTTTCGTGATATTCTTTACTACAAAGACATTGGAAGCGACCGGGGGAATGACACAACCGATCATTACCGTAAGACCGACAAGCATGGCAAACCAGAGAGGATCAAAACCAAGCTTTAAGGCTACCGGGTAGAGGATTGGGGTAGCAAGGATCATAAACGCGAGATCGTCTATAAAAGAACCTCCCAGCTGATAGATCAAACTGATAATGATCATAATGACGTAACGGTTTAAAGGTAACCCGGCAACCCAATCGGCCGCAAAGATAGGGATCTTCGTTACTGCCAGAAAATGGCCGAGGATCGTAGAGCCTGCAATGAGTGTGAGGACCATGCATGCCGTACGGAGAGATTCCAGGAGAGATTTAATGTATCTTTTAACATCGATATCCTTTTTTATAACTGATAAGATGATTACAGCCATGGTGCCAATGCTTCCTGCCTCGGTGGGCGTGAAAAAGCCATTCATCAGACCTATTACGAGAACGATAAAAATAGCTACAACCAATAGTACCTCGGGCAGGGATTTAAACCTCGCACCCCAGCTTGATCTTTCTCCTTTCGGCCCGATCGACGGGTTGATCTTGCACCACGCATAAATAACCACGATAAAAAAGAAGGCCGCGAGCAATCCCGGTATTATCCCCGCCATAAACAATTTAGCTATCGATTGTTCCGTGATGATCCCGAAGATGATCAACGTGACACTCGGCGGAAGGAGTATGCCGAGCGTTCCAACGCTTGCGACAACCCCCGTTGAAAGCTCTTTGGCATAGCCATACCGGTCCATCTCGGGGACCGCAACGCTCGAGAACGTAGCGGCCGTGGCAGGGGAAGAGCCGCATATAGCCTTGAATGATGTAGCGCCTGCAACGGTTGCCATCGCCAACCCTCCGGGGATATGGCCGATGAACTTGTAGGCTGAATCATAGAGCCTGCGCGCTATGCCGGCATTATAGGCAATCTGACCCATGAGGACAAATAGGGGGATGACCGTAAAGCCATAGGTGGTAAAGACATCAAAGAGGTCGACGGCGACGAGGTTGAACGCGGGGCCGATACCCTTCAGCATCCAGAACCCTATGAAGCCGATGATCGCCATCGCGAATCCCAGCTCAATACCGGTAAGGAACAGCATCAGTAATACAAAGAGGGCTACAATGCCTATTATCACCTCATTCATATTTCCCTCCTGCTATCTTCACGATATCAGCGATCATGACGAAACATTCGAGGACGCAGGCTACGGCTATTCCAAAAACGACCGGATAAAAGGGAAGTTGAAGGGTAGGGGAGACCTCATGCGTTGAATAGAGATACCACCCGTGTTTGAACAGGTTCACACTGGCTATTGTAAAAAATGTGATCACCATCAACCGGGTAAATATGTTGACCACGTTGCGTCTTCCTTCGGGAAATCTTTGAATGAGAAAGTCCACATATACATGGGCCCTCATAAAAGATGTCATCGGAATAGCAAACCCAATGATGATCCCCCCGGTAAAGGCCACCAGCTCATAGGTGCCTACGATGGGATTCTTGAAGAGCCGTAAGATCACATCGAGCGTAGTGAGCAACATGATAAACGTAAGGCCAATGGCTGCAATCGCATTCATAAAGCTGCTGATGCCTTTTATGCCCTTGAGATATCCTTCCATCGAGTTCCCTCCTGATTGACGCAAGGAGGAGGGGGAAGGATTGTGCGTGAAACATCTTCCCCCTCTCTTGCTTTGCTCTTTACTTCTCGAGTTTCTTCAGCTCCGCCAGGCAGAAATCCAATGCCTCTTGTCCCGGGAGACCCTGTTTTTTCATGTTCTCCACGTATTCATTAAGCAGAGGCTTGACCAGCGCAGCCCACCTTGCATTCTCCTCAGGTGAAAGCGAGATAACCTTTTTGCCAATCTTCAGCATCCAGTCTTTTGCCTGCTTATCGTAAGTATCCCACGCAACCCCGTTTTTATCCGCCCACTCCTTGTTCACCTCTCTGAAGATCTTCTGAATATCAGGGGGCAGAGAATTCCATTTCTGCTTATTCATCACAACAAAGAAACCGGTGGAATACCCGGCGCCGAAATCCTGGGTTGAGGCATTGACAACTTCACCCCATCTCCAGCCCTGTGTGGCTTCCTGTGGGCCCATTGAGCCATCCACAACGCCTCTGCTGATGGCATCATAGGTCTCTCCCATAGGCATGGCAACAGGCACTGCTCCAAGTTTGCCGGCTACTTTCGCAGCTAAGCCGGTACAACGGATCTTCTGCCCTTTTAAATCTTCAAGTTTATATACAGGTTTCTTGGAATGAACGATGCCGGGGCTGTGGGCCATGAAGTACATCACCTCTGTTTCGTTGTATTCTTTTGGCTTGAATTTCTCATAGAACAGGTTGATCAACTTTGTGGCAGCCACACCTGTCTTGTAGCCAAGAGGCAGGTCGATTACCTCTGACAGGGGGAATTTTCCCCTCGTGTAGGCCATACAGGACATGCCCATATCGGCGATCCCGGTTACTATGCCGCTGTAGGTCTTATCAGCAGCGACAAGCGTGCCACCGGAAAATACGGTGA